>JAZDFH010000053.1:0-21728 GCA_043808035.1 bacterium
CACTCGTAATGTGATTATCGTTCATTGTTATTGTCATTAATACTCATGGTATGATAATCACCCAGCAAAAAGGAGCTTTCAGCTCCTTTTTGTGTTGGAATGGGTTTTTATTTCAGGCTACTTGTGTGTTGGACAAGACTCCCCGTAGCATACGAGGCGCTTTTTTGATATACTTATTATATATATTATGTTAAGCATTCCAACACATAAACTTCGTGAACTGATCATTGCGGAAGGCTTGATTGAGCCTGCAGTTTTTGACGCCATAGTGGAAGAAACTGATAGGTTGGGACAAAACGTTGCAGATACGCTTATTACAAAAAATATTATCGATATTGCCTATTATAGCAATCTTTTATCTCGATATTTGGATGTGCCTCTGGCGAATTTGGGAAACAGAGCGATTGATACGAATATATTACATCTTCTTCCTGAGGATATGGCGAGGCAAAAAAGTGTTATTGTTTTCGGGAAAGAAGTCGATGGTGCAATTTCCGCTGCGATGGAAGATCCGAGTGATCTCGCGAATATTGAATTCCTTGAACGATATTTTCATGAGAGGATATCTCCTTATATTGCTCTTGAAGGAGATTTAAGTAAGGGATTCGCCTTGTACAGCAAGGAGACGGCTCGAGATTATGAAAAATTATTAAAAGAAAATATTGCCGCGTCTTTGAAGAGCAAATCAAAAGGTGAGGAAGCGGCGAGTGAGGTTCCGATTGTTGCGATTGTTGACAATATTATATCGTATGCAATTTCACTTCATGCATCTGATATTCATTTAGAAATTTTTGAAAGTTTTATTCTGATTCGGTATCGTATAGATGGTATTTTGCGAGAAATTTTTCAGGTACCGCGGGATATTCATCCTGCAGTTGTTGCGCGTATAAAATTGTTAGGTGGGTTAAAAATCGATGAACATGCGAAACCGCAGGATGGGCGTTTTCGTTATCAAGTGGGGAACGAGGTGATCGATATGCGTGTTGCGGCAATGCCGACATTCTATGGAGAAAAAATTGTTATGAGACTTTTGCCATCCACCAACAAGCCCGTATCTCTTGAGGAATTAGGTATGTTTTCTGACATTGCAGATGTATTAAAAGCGAACATTCAAAAAAGTTATGGTCTTGTCTTGGTTACAGGGCCAACGGGATCAGGTAAAACGACTACATTATATTCTTTGTTACATATTTTAAATAAATCGGAGGTTAATATCGTAACTATTGAGGACCCGATTGAATATGACATGAAATATGTTAATCAAAGTCAGATCAATACTGCGGCGGGTATAACATTTTCTTCGGGTCTTCGGCAATTTTTGCGACAGGATCCTGATATTATAATGGTTGGAGAGATCCGTGACGGCGAAACGGCGAGTATAGCGGTGCAAGCTGCGTTAACGGGACATTTAGTGCTATCAACACTACATACCAACGATGCACCGACGGCTGTTCCTCGATTTCTTGATCTTGGGGTACCGCCTTTTCTCTTATCAGCTGTTTTGAACGTTATTCTTGCTCAACGGCTTGTTCGAAAGGTTTGTCAAGATTGTATTTATTCGTATGCTCCTACGGAAGATCTTATAGCTTCGATTGAAAAACAAATTCATGAAATGGGTATCATTGATTTCGAGATGCCTCGATTGGTATTCGCAGGCAAAGGCTGTGATGTTTGCGGAGGAAGTGGATATAGAGGTAGATTGGGTATTTATGAAGTATTGAACGTTGATACGGATATCAGGAGCGCTATTTTAGACAAAAATGTCTCTATTGAATCACTGCGGAACAGTATGCGTGCGAAGGGAGCGGTTACTATGTTTCAAGACGGTTTACGGAAAGTTGCACAGGGGCTTACGACGATAGAGGAAGTATTGAGGGTGATACGGGAATAACCACAAAAATGGTTGGTATTTTTGTGAATGTCAAATTATTAAGTTCAAATTTCAAATGAATACTAAATGCAGTCGAATATGAGCATTAGAAATAAATAACTTTGATATTTGAATTTTGAAATTTGGCATTCTTATAGTTAAGGGTGCTACAATAGATAATAAAGATGAACGATAATATAATCGGCCTATGATGCGTTTTCATTATGTTGCAACAGATATAAATGGAAAGATTGTTGAGGGGGATGTTGAAGGAGAAAATCCTGCAGCGGTTTTGTCTTGGATGAGCCAGCAGGGGTTACATCCCGTTTCGATAAAAAACATTGGTGGGTCTGGCAAGAAAAATATACGTAATCTTTTCGGCAGTTCCATAACTATTGCTGACAAAATATTTATTACCAAATATCTTGGATTGATGTTAAAGGTAGGTACAGACCTTTTCAAAGCGATAGAAATTCTTATTGCGGATTTCGAGAAGCCGGCTGTTAAGTCCTTATTGATTGACATTCGTGATACGATCGCCCGTGGACAGCCATTTTATACGACATTCACTAAATATCCAAAAGATTTTTCTTCTGTTTTTGTAAATTTAGTAAAAGCAGGGGAAGCTTCAGGTAATCTTGAAAACGTTTTTACCGATTTAAGTGTTTCTCTTGAAAAGGAACAAGATATCAGGGCGAAAATTACAGGAGCTCTTATTTATCCCGCTATTTTGGTTTGTTTAGCTCTTATTATTTTGCTTGTTATGGTGATGTATGCATTACCCAGGATTTATGATGTTTTCGCATCGGGCAACTTTAATCCACCACTCTTTTCCAAGATTGTATTTAGTGTAGGACTTTTTTTAAATCATCATGTATTTATTGTCTATCCTGTTTTGATCGGTGGTGTTATTGGAAGTATTTTCTTTTTCAAAGCCACACTTATCGGAAAGAAATTTTTGCATAATATTGCTAACCATACACCTGTTATCAGGACAGTTCTGCGTCGTATCGCATTGCAACGTTTTGCTTCAACTCTTTCATCTCTTTTGCGGTCGGGTATGCCTCTTTTGGAAGCTCTTGAAACAACAGCGGATGCGGTCGGTTCGTTGGATTTGAAGGATGCTTTATATCGTATATCGAGGGAGGGTATTTCTAAAGGCCTGACAATCGGTGACGCATTCAGACGTGAACCATTTTTTCCACGTGTTGTTGTTAACCTTATAGCAATTTCGGAAAAGGCTGGTCATTTGGAAAGTGTACTTGATACATTTGCAGATTTTTATGAGTCTGAAATTGATGCTTCAATTAAAATATTGGTATCATTCCTTGAACCGGCACTATTGGTTGTCATCGGTTTTGTTGTCGGTCTCATTGCTCTCTCTGTTATCATCCCGATTTATCAGTTGATCGGACAAGTCGGTTGATAATATATTTATGGACAGAAAACACATACTCCAAAGAGGGTTTACGCTTGTTGAACTATTAATAGTTGTTGTTATTATGGTCGTGATTGGTACGGCGGGAATTGTTAAACTACTTCGAACACATCGTGTAAATGCATTAAAGGTGGAAGCGAACCACATTGTTGCAGAGCTTCGTCTTACTATAAATCGTGCAGAGGCGCAAGAAAATAGTTCTCAATGGGGGATACATTTTGAGAATCCAGGAGGAGGTGATGATTTTTATCAGGTATGGTATGGAAGTGATTACACATCAGGCATAAAAGAGGAGTTGATTTATTTACCTGCAACTGTTGTGTTTAGCGGTGATTTGGTAACGAGCGGTTCATCAAAGGATATTGTTTTTGAAAAGGCGACCGGATTGCCCACAACCGCCGAAACAATTACAATACAATCAATGGGGAGTAGCAACATAATAGCTATTTCAATAAATAGTTATGGAAAGATTGATTTCTAACAAAAAAGGACAATCACTTATAGAACTTTTAATAGGTATGACTCTCGGTGCTTTTATTATTGGCTCAGCAATCGGAGTATTGGTTTTAGCACTCAATATTAATGTACAGAGTAAATCATCTCAGTCTGCTACAACACTTGCCAGAGAGATGCTTGATAGTGTTCGATCTGTTGCGGAAGGGAAATGGATGCGACTTTATGGAATACCGAGTAAAGGGGGCGCTAATCATTATCATATTGTTTCTTCTCAGACATTAACTGGAACTGTTTCGGTTACGAATGGTTCAACGACAGTGACAGGGTTGAGTACTACTTTTAATGATGAATTGGAACAGAATGATTATATTATTATTGCGTCAAATATTTTGCGGGTAGCAAGCATTGAGAGTCAGACATCGTTGACATTAACGGATGGGTATCCGGGAGGTAATGCGGCGGGGATTGAAGCATATAGAGATTTTTCTATTCGTAGCGGAGAGGATGATCCTATTCAAATAGGGGGAGTTTTATTTACTCGTTATTTCATTGTCGAGAATGTTAATCGAGATGATTGTGGACGAGGAAATGTGACAGAAAATGCTGCGACTGGATGTTCCGATAATCCTGCAGATGTTATGGAAGATCCTTTAACACAGAAAATTACCGTTATTGTTGAGTGGAAGAAAGAGGAAGGAGATTCCACGAATGTTACCATCCAGGAATTTTTTACCCGTTCAGGGAATCAAACCGCTCGTTTCACTGATTGGGAGGGTGGAATCCGTACGCCATCATCTACGCCTGTGACGCAACCGGATATCCTCTATATTGAGATGGCTGATTTAAATGCGGCTTCTACGCCCGGCTCTCTGAAATTAGTATCAGAGGGAGGTGCCGTTGGTCCTGGGGGGCCGAATATTGATTCGACGAATCGATGGGCATGGAATGATTTACAGGCATGGATTGATTTTTATGAAACGAGTACAGTTGAGGTTACGGACTCTCGTATTATTGGTTACGCAGCTTTTGATAATACAACCAATTATATTGCTTTTGATTGTGCGACATCGCCAAATGGGAATGTCTGTAATATTCCTCTCGGAACGGGGAATTGGGGTGTTGATAATGACGGATCGGGTATGCTTTTCGGATACGCGTGGAACGATGGGATAGGATGGATAAGTTTTAATTGTGATCAAACGAGTGTCGGTGGTGGTAATAATTGTGCAAGTGGGGGAGGGGTCGATTATGGTGTTACGATAGATCCACTAACGGGAGATTTTTCAGGATGGGCATGGAACGATATTATTGGTTGGGTTAGTTTCAATAGTAAAAATTGTGATGGCAACGGTAACGGCTTTTTAGATGTTTCGTGTGGTGGTGACGACGCGACAACTCCGGTTATTTCTTATAAAGTACAAACGACGTGGCAAGGCGGCACAGCCGTTGTGGGTTCACTTGTTTCCAGTACCTTTGATACAGGAGCTGTGGAAGGAGTAACGTTTTCATCTTTGATGTGGCAAGGATCTCTTGGTGTTAGTTCCTCAAGTGTCAGGTTCCAGTTTGCATCTAGTAATTCGTTGGATGGAGAAGGTGGTTCGTGGAATTATTTTGGGCCGGATGGCACCAGCGCAACATACTATTATCCCACGGGGCCGGGGCTTCCTGTGCCGTTGGTTTCCTCCCAACATACAGGTAGACGGTATTTTCGATATAAGGTATATCTTGCAAGAGGCATGTCGGGGACAACAGCGACAGTCGATGATATTATTGTTAAGTGGAATAAATAATCGTTTGTATATTTTTTGAGATTATAGGTATAATCAAAACATTGAAAAATAAATAATGAAAGTGAATATGAAAAATTTTTTTGAGTCAAAAACAGTATATAAAGGAATTATTTTAGCGCTTTTAATAATAGTTGGATTTTTTATATGGAGAGAGGTTAATAGCCAAGAAAGATATTATGCGGTTTATCTCACGTCAGGTGATGTTTATTTTGGAAAACTTCATTTTTTCCCATCACTTATTATGAATGATGCTTATTTTTTACAAGCCGATTCTACTTATGAAGAGGGAGGATATGTTCTCTCTCGATTCTCAAATGCATTATGGCAACCAGAAGGAACAATCAAATTTAATCGTGATCATGTGTTATGGATTGCAGAACTCAAACAAGACAGTAAGGCGGTAGCTTTTATCCGTCAAGAGGGAGATAGTAAAAGTTCGTTAGAAAATGCTTCTTCATTCTCTGTCCCGCAAGTAGATATGCCGTCTGTCCCAAAACTTATTGACCCCGCTTTGATAGATCAGAATTCTTCACAAGAATAAAAGATTTTCAAATAGGCTTTTAGAAAATCTATGTTTTGGCAACAACAATTCCTATGATATTTTGGTATTTTTTCTTACGAAAGGTTTTTACTGCTTCTCGTAACGTGGCACCAGATGTATACACATCATCTACAATAATGATATGTTGTGTTTTTGGAAATGGAATATGTGGCGTGATAGAGAAACAGTTTGCTACATTCACGGATCTGCTTTGTATGGTACGTTTTGCTTGAGCTGAGGTATTTTTATTTCGTTTCAGTATATTGGTATATATCGGTAAATGAAAATGAATGCCAATTTGTTGCGCAAGTAATTCCGCTTGGTTGAAACCGCGTTTTTTTGCTTTGGTTGGGTGAAGGGGGATTGGTATGATAATGGCTGAAGTGGGCATAAGTGATATGGTTTCGAGGTATGAGATAAGAATATCTCCAAGTGGATATTGGGCGGTTTTGATACGATCATATTTCAGCGTATGGATCAATTTTTTTATCGTTTCGTTATCATATGTTGTTGCGGCGGCAAGGATAAAATTTTGATCGGTTCTAAAGAAGATAGAATTGATGGGAATGTTCTGTAGACAAGAGAGACAGATATGTTTGTTTTTTTGTGTATTATCAAGGATATGTCGGCATGCAAGGCATACAGGAGGGAATATCATATCAAGAAGAAAAGGGTATACTCTTTTGAGCTTTTTCATACTGTGTTATTATAACAAAAGATGAGTAAAAAACATGGCTTTTTCATTTCGTAACTTATTTCAAAAAATAACAGGGAAAAAATCCTATCTTGGCGTCGATATCGGAACGACGTCTATTAAGATTGTAGAGTTGGCGAATGCGGGTGAAAAACCGGTTCTTAAGAACTATGGTATTTTGGAAAGCTATGGTCATTTGGAACGGCTGAATAATGCAATCCAGACCAGTAGTTTGAAGATGCTTGATCGTGAGACAGCTGAATTGTTGGCAATGCTTGTAAAACAGCTCAAGGGGAAAACGACAGATGTGATCGCATCGTTGCCTACGTTTTCTGCGTTCACGGCATTGTTGGATATTCCCGTGATGTCACCTGAAGAGACGGCCCAAGCAATGCAGTATCAAGCACGAGCATTTGTACCACTCCCGGTTTCTGAAGTAACGATTGATTGGATTCCTATTGAAGAATATGAGGACGAAAAGGGGAGAAAAAAACAACATATTTTATTAGTCTCTGTTCCAAACGAGCACATTGAAAGATATCAGCGCATTTTTAAGTTGGCAGGGCTTCAACTCCGGGCGTTAGAGATAGAAGGGTTGAGTCTTTCAAGGATATTAACCGCGGGCGATCCGACGCTTACTTTGATTGTTGATATCGGTGCGCGATCTACGGCGATTTTGGTTTCGCGGAATGGATTTTTGAAATATACGGCACAAACGGATTTTGCAGGAGGATCTTTAACGCAAGCTGTTTCGAGTGGATTGAGAATTAATATTCATAGAGCAGAGGAGTTAAAGAAAAGAAAAGGATTATTAGGAACAGGTGGAGAACAGGAGTTATCTGCGTTGATGGTGACTTTTTTAGATGTTATACTAGGAGAAGTACAGCGTGTACGGATAAATTACGAAAAAGATTATAAAGAAAAAATCGAACGCGTTATTCTCTCTGGAGGTGGAGCAAATTTATTGGGTATTGAACGATATATGAGCGATGTATTGAAAATTCCTGTTGTGAAAGCAAATCCGTTTGATCGTGTTATATATCCGCCTGCCGTTTCTCCTTTTCTAAAAGAAATGGCTGGCCCTTTTTCAACGTCTCTTGGTCTTGGTATTAAAGAATTTTTATAAAAAGACATTTTATGCCTACGCATTATAACCAACGAGATACAACGCCAGATCTGTTGAAACGAGTCCATGTCCCGTTAGGGTGGCCACGTCGGCTTTTTGCGGGGACGCTTGTTTTGTTTTGTCTAACTATTATTATTTATGTCGGTCTTTTGTTTGGATATAAAACATATCTTGAAAATTCTTTGGTAGATACGGAGGTTGAATTGCAACAACTTGGAGCGCAAGTCGAACCGACAACTCAAGAAAATTTCATTAATTTTCGTTCTCAAATAGAGAACCTTAAGACTATTTTTAACAATCATGTCATTATTGCTGACTTTTTCCCATTTTTGGAATCAGTGACACATAAACAGACAGTTTATTATTCTAGTGAATTTACAAAAGAAGATATGACAGTGAAATTAATCGGATCGACGGAGTCGTATGCCACCTTAGCTTCACAACTCAAAATGTATGAAGAGTCTCCGTGGGTAACGGGGGTTACTCTGGAGCATTCTACTATCACTGCAGGTTTGGTGAAGTTTAATGTAAAACTTACTATAAGTCCAAAAGTTTTATTATTGAATACAGCCGATAAGGATACAATTCCTAATACGGGAGAGACGGAAATAAAATTCGGTTCATAAATATATGAAAGCATCAAGTTATAGATTACTTATTATTGTTGCCAGCATGACGTTTGTTATAGGGAGTATTTTTGTTTACACTCAATTTATTCGATCTGTGTATGGAGAAATACAGGTATTGCGTGCGAAGCGTGATAGCGCAATGCAAACTCTTGCTTTGACGCAACAGTCCATTGAATCGATTAAACGGCTTTCAGAGAAATATGACAGCTTAACTGAATTAAAAGATAATTTTTCGCTTATGTTGCCAAGTCGGGCTGATCTCCCCGCAATCATTAATCAAATTGAAGTACTTGCAAAACAGAATGATGTTAAGGTGACAACACTAACAGTTGAATATGTGAATCCAAAGGCCAGGTTGGGAGAAAAAGTTTCAACACTTCGTCCAATATACTCACTCCTGATCGATATGCGGCTTGCGGGAGAATATACAGATATGAAGGATTTTTTGGAATCTATTCAGACAAATACTCGTATAATGGATGTTGTCTCGTTGAAAATAAATGGGGGAGGATCTTCTGCGAAAAATAGTCTCGAATACAGCATTATAATTCAAACATATTATCAAAATTAAGTATGGCAATTATTATTGAAGAGAAAAAAAATATGAGTATGATGCCAATCGTGATAGCCGTTTCTCTTTCGGTTTGTATACTTGGCGCTATTATTTATTATTTGTTTTTTAGTCCTGTCCCGGGGATTGATGACTTTTTAACGTCTGCGACGTTGAAAGAACAAATAGAAGAACTGACAGTAGTTTCAAATATTGAATTCGATGTAACATCCATTGAAACGTCAGAAATGTATGGAATGCTTTTACAGAATGCCTATCTTGGCAGTCCTGCTATTGGTGGTAAGAGTGGCAGGCCTCGTCCTTTTGATCCATTTTAATAATTTATAGAAACATGAATAATAAACAGCTCATTGATACATTGGTCAGTAAAGGGTTTCTTATTGACAGTGTAGGACAAAAATTAATAGCAGAAGCAAGCCAAACAAACCATCCTGTTGAGGATATTATTTTGTTTCGTCGACTTGTCGATGAAGTAACGATTGCAAAAACCAAAGGTGATATTTTGGGTATCCCATATATAGAAGTTGCGGCTGATGAAATATCCCAAGACATACTTGATCTTGTTTCTGCGGAGACGGTTCAGACATATAAAGTAGCCCCTCTTTCGAAGGATGGAAATATGTTGGTGGTTGGGATGATACATCCGCAGGACATACGAGCTCAAGAGGCACTTCGGTTTATTGCGAAACAATTGAGAGTTACATTGGGAGTATATATTTTGACGGCATCAAATTTTGAGCTTATTTTAAGGCGTTATTTTCCATATGAATCTGAAATTAAAGCGGCGCTCAAGACGATTGCGATCGACGGAAATGGTAATACGTCTTTTATTCATCAAATGACGGCACTTGAGGATCGTAGTAAGACGGTGGAAGAAGAAGCACCGATCATTAAAATTATTTCATCGACATTACGTGCGGCGGTAGAACGTGGAGCGTCGGATGTTCATTTTGAACCGCAACGCACACGTTCGCGTGTTCGATTCCGTCTTGATGGTGATTTGCAAGAAACGGCGACTTTTCCGATAGAGATACATCAACCGCTTATTTCTCGTATTAAAGTGTTGGCAAATCTTAAAATCGATGAAACACGTATCCCTCAAGATGGACGTTTTCGTACAATAATTTTTGGGAGAGATATTGACTTTCGTGTTTCAACGTTTCCAACGCCTGCAGGAGAGAAAGCTGCGGTGCGTGTTTTGGATCCCGCAGTAGGATTGAAGGGGATTGAACATTTGGGGTTAATTGATACCAATGCGGCACTTGTACGCGCCGCTATAGAAAAACCATTCGGTATGATTTTGGTAACAGGACCAACTGGCTCTGGGAAGACAACAACACTGTATGCATTGTTACAAGTCTTAAATAAAGAAGAGGATAATGTTTTGAGTCTTGAAGATCCTGTCGAATATTTTATAGATGGGATCAATCAATCACAAGTTAATCCAGAAATAGGGTACACTTTCGCATCTGGTTTGCGGCAGGTGTTGCGGCAAGATCCTGATGTTATTATGGTTGGTGAAATTCGAGATAGAGAAACGGCCGACTTGGCTATACATGCTGCATTGACTGGACATATTGTGCTCTCTACTTTGCATACCAACACGGCAGTCGGTGTTATTCCACGGCTTGTTGATATGGGGATTGAGTCGTTTCTTCTGCCTTCAGCATTGAATTTATTAGTAGGGCAACGTTTGCTACGGCGGTTATGCGATAATTGTAAAGTGGACGAAGAAGCATCTCCTGAAGTACAAGAAGTTATTAAAGCGGAAATCGATAAAATGCCTCAAGCGGTTAAAGAGCATATACAACAACAATTTCCATATCGTGTTTACCATGCTTCTGGGTGTGAAAAATGTAAACAAAAAGGATATAGTGGTCGTATTGCAATTTTTGAAGCACTTACTTTGACGCCTGAGATTAAACAATTGATCACAGAATCTTTTTCTGAAGCTAATATTTCGCAGATGGCACAACAGCAAAATATGATCACTCTTCGTGAGGACGGTATTATGAAAGCATTACAGGGAATCATTACTATAGAAGAAGTGCTGCGCGAAACAACAGAGACATGATATAATAGTATTATAATATGGATTACAAAGAAAAGTTATATGAATTGCTTCAAACGACAGCGCGACAACAAGCGTCTGATTTACACATAGCGGTCGGGCATAAACCAACTCTTCGGGTTGATGGAATTTTGGTTCCATTACAGAAAGAAGACATGATAACTCCCGATGTAGCGCAAGGATTGGTTTTGTCTATGTTGACTCCTGAACAGAAAGAGAAATTTTTAAAATTTGGAGACCTTGATTTTTCGTATGCGTATGAAGATAAAGCGCGTTTTCGAGTGAATGTATTCTTTCAACGTAGTTATATGGCTGCTGCATTGCGGTTGATCCCTGCAGAAATTCGATCAGTCGAGGAGCTTCGGCTTCCACCTGTATTACATGATTTTACGAAGCTGAATCAAGGTTTTGTTCTTATTGTCGGTCCTGCGGGACAGGGGAAATCGACAACACTTGCTGCGTTATTGGACGAAATTAATCATAAAAAAACAGACCATATCATTACAATCGAAGATCCGATTGAGTATTTATTTGTACAAGATCGTTCCATTATTTCTCAACGAGAAATAAAATCTGATAGTCCGACATTTCATAGGGCGCTTCGATCTTTGCTTCGGCAAGATCCTGATGTCGTCATGATTGGAGAAATGCGTGATTCTGAATCTATTGCAACTGCGATGACGGCTGCGGAAACAGGTCATTTGGTTTTTTCCACGTTACATACAAATTCCGCTGCGCAAACGATTGACCGTATTATTGATTCATTCCCAGCTGCCCAGCAAGGTCAGGTTACTTCCCAACTCGCAGCAACGCTTGTTGGGATTGTTTCACAGCGGCTTATCCCACGTATTGATGGCGGGCGTATCCCCGCGAATGAAGTTATGTTTGTTAATGCTGCTATTCGAAATTTGATTCGGGAAAGAAAAGTATATCAAATAGATTTGGTTATAGAAACGAGTTTGCAAGAAGGTATGATGACGTTAAATCGTTCTTTGGCAGAACTTGTCCGTCGTAAAGAAATTTCATTGGAGAGTGCTGAAATGTATTCACTGAATCCTTCAGAGTTACGTATTTTACTTGAACGTATGTAATCGCTATGAAGTTGCAATATAGAGCACGAACAAAAGATGGGGAGTTGCAAGTGGGCATTGTTGAGGCAATCAGTAGAGAGGTTGCATTGAATATGCTCGCAGACCATGATTTATATGTTCTTTCTCTTCACGAGACGAAAGAAGGGAAGTGGTATGAAAATTTTTTAGATTTTTTTAATAGGGTAAGAATAAAAGATTTGATGATTTTTACCCGACAGTTTGCTGCGTTGCTCGCAGCTGAAATTTCTTTGAGTGATGCTTTGCGCACCATGCAGCGGCAGACAAGAAATGTAAAGCTGAGGGACATTTTATTTGACGTGTCTTCCGATATAGATGCAGGGTTGTCTTTTTCTCAATCTATTATGAAATATGGTACAGTTTTTTCTCCCTTTTACATCAATATGATTCGTTCGTCAGAAGTGACCGGTCGTATGGAGGAAGCAGTCTCTTTCCTTGCTGACTATCTTGAAAAACAAGCATATCTTATCTCGCGCGTTCGTAATGCATTGATTTATCCAACAATCATGATTATTTCTTTTGTTATCGTTGCAGGTATTATGTCTGCCGTTGTTTTGCCGGGAATTGCGCCGATGTTTCGAGAAGCTGGAGTCGAATTGCCTTTATTTACACAGATATTGTTGAGGAGTAGTGAAATTTTGGCTGAATGGTGGTTTGCTATTGTAGGAGTTATCATAACGGTATTGTTCATTTTGATTGATTATTTTAGGACGGATGAAGGGAGAGTCGTTGTTGATGAAATTTCTTTACGTGTGCCGGTTGTTGGTAGTTTATTGCGGCAGATGTATGTTTCACGGTTCACTGAATCAGTAAGTGTGTTATTAAAAGGTGGTATCCCTGTTTCTCAAGCGTTGGAAATTGCGGGACAGACAATTGGCAGTGTGGTATATCGCGACATTTTGATGCTTATTGCGGAAGATGTTCGGAGAGGAGAGATGCTTTCCAGCTCACTTGCAACCCATGAGCATTATTTTCCTCCTATGGTGAGTCAAATGGTTGCTATTGGTGAAAAAACGGGCAGATTAGAAGAATTGTTAGGGAGGGTGGCCAGTTTTTATATGCGCGAAGTTGATAGTTTGGTTAATAATCTGGTAGAATTAGTACAACCGATTTTAATGATTGTCATTGGTATCTTAGTAGGATTACTATTCGCATCCATTTTAAAACCTATCTATGGACTTGTGCAGTCGTTTACATAAAAAATATAAAATCTATGAAGGAGAAACAGAAAGGATTCACACTTATTGAAATGCTTATTGTAATTGCAGTAATTACAATTTTAGCGGGAGTCGTATTTAGGGGTATCCAAGGTGTTCGGGAGTCAGCACGGGATACTCGGCGTATTGGAGATTTAACAAACGTCCAAAGTATTTTGGAAATGTATATGAATCAATGTAACCATTATCCGGGGGTTGCGGATTCGGTAACAAACTGTAATCATCCGAATATTACGACGTGGAATGATTTAGTCGCTGCGTTAAGTACGGTGTCTTCAAAAGTCCCTCGCGATCCGGTTCCAAGTAAAACGTATTATTATGGAGTTGATTCCGTTGATGGTCTACAGTATGTGATTGGTGCGGCATTGGAGCGTGAAAATGCGTCGTTGAAAGATGATGTTGATACACCAAGCTTTACGCCGACGCCGAACGTTGATTGTGCCGACAGCAGTTTTAGATATTGTGTTGAATCATAAAGAGCAATGAGTGGTATTACTTTATTTTTTTTATTCCTTTTTGGTATAGCAATCGGAAGCTTTTTAAATGTTGTAAGTCTTCGGTATGTTGAGGGCGAAATGCTTTTTAAGCGAACGGGCGGGCGATCACATTGTATGCATTGTGGTACGACATTGAGGTGGTATGAACTGATTCCGTTGATTAGTTTTTTGCTGCAACGAGGGAAATGTCGTTCGTGTCGGGAAAAGTTAACCTGGCAATATCCGGTGGTGGAATTATTATCAGGGTTGATTTTTGTTCTTGTCCCTTATTTTCTCATGGCGCGTTTTTCGCTTGTGCATTCAACGTACATTTTGGCTATCTTGTGGGTACTTGCTTTGATGACGTTACTTACGATGTCTCTTATTGATCTTCGATTACAGATTATTCCTGACGGATTAACGTTATTTTTATGTGGTGTCGGAGTATGTTCGGTATTGTACTACCATTTTTGCACACAATTCGGAGAGCCGTTCGGAAGATCTGCCGTTGTTGGGACATCGTTAGGGAGTTATGCCTCTGTCTTTAGTCTCTCTTCTAATCCGTTTTTTACTACACTGTACGGTGTTCTTTTTGGCCTTTTGTTCCTTGGAGGACTGTATGTTATGACACGAGGGAGAGGAATCGGTTTTGGAGATGTGAAATTAGCTGGAGCTCTCGGTTTGTTGATGGGATGGCCTGATATCGCATGTGTACTAATGTTGGCATTTATTTTTGGCGCAGGAGTGAGTATCCCTTTGATGCTGTTTCGAAAGAAGGGAATAAAAGACGCTGTCCCGTTTGGACCATTTATTGCTTTAGCCGTGGTAGTAGTTTTCTTTTTCGGGTACCATATAATCAATGCCTATTTTACGTTATTTAAATTGGTATAAAAATAACCGTCTCCGAAAAGAAAAATTTCATGCGACGAAGTGTAAAGGGTTTACACTTCTTGAGCTTGTGGTAACGATTGGTATTATCGCAACTCTGTCTGGGATGTTGATAAGCTATGGCAGCGTCAGTAGGGCACAGCTTACTTTGATGAATACTGAAGTAAAACTTATGAATATTCTTTCTCGGGCAAAGACAATGAGTGTATCGGCTTTCTTGGAAGGGGATAACAATGTCCCGACAGGGAAGAAGTTATGTGGGTATGGTGTGCATGTCGATACGGCGGCACAGGAGATTTTTTTGTTTCGGGAACTTGCCACTGATTGTGCAACCACGGATAATATATATAGCGGCGAAGATGAGAAACTGAATGATCCACAATATCATATTTTGTTTCAGACAATAAAAGCAAACATTGTTGCAAGTTCTCAAACACCACAATTACAGGACGTTGTCTTTATTCCGCCAGATCCGCTTATTTTTATAAACAATGACGTTAAAGATACAGAAGCGTATGTTACGTTTGAAACAAAAGGGACACAGAAATTACAAGGGACAATTATTGTAAGCAATGTTGGACAAATTAGTATACAACGATAAGCAAAAAGGATATCTCATGGTTGAGATGATGATTTCAATTACACTTATTGTAGTGGGGTTATTGGGAGTATTTGCGTTACTCACCCAATCATATGCCATGCAGCAACCGCTTGCCGACCAGTATACTGCAACATATCTTGCATCTGAAGGTATAGAAATAGTTAAAAATATTATTGATACAAATGCAATCCAAAAAAAACAATGGAATGCTGGATGTATTATTGATGGTGACTATGGTGTTGATTTTTCCAGTACAGTACCTGACCCATTGCTTGCAGGAGTATATTTAAAGTTTGATGATGCGACAGGCTGGTACAGTCACCAAGTGGGAAGACAAACGAAATTTCAAAGAACGGTTACTATCGAAAATGTATCAAATGATGAACTTCGTATTATTTCTACCGTTGCATGGAAGGGGAAAGGGGGACGTGCTCAGAAAGTCGTTTTAGAAGATCATTTTTTTAATTGGCGATAATTATATGAATTTTTTGAACCGAACAATCAGGAAAGCACAGCAATTACTGCAGCAGAAAGATAGCATGAAAGGGTTTACTGTTCTTGAGTTGCTTGTTGCTCTTTCTCTTTTCTCTATTTTGACTGCTGTCTCAGTTGGAATATTTGTACGGGCGTTGCAAATGCATAGGGAAATAATTGCATTTTCAAATACTCTTGATGTCTCGGGGCAAATATTAGAGCAGATGACACGAGAAATGCGTACAGGTAGTAATTTTGTTGTTGAAGGATCCCCATCATCGAAGATTGCATTTATCAATGCTCGAGGGGAGGAGGTTGGATATCAACTGGTTAATGGAGCGATAGGACGGTGTGTTGGAGGGTGTATGGCAGTTCCATCGGGAGAAGAGGATACGTATTATCGCCCTCTCAATGACAAAACGTTGACTGTAGATAAATTGATGTTTCTTGGCAGTGGATTTGCGCCGAATGATAACCTGCCTTCTTTCATTGTAATTTCATTGCGGTTAAAGGGACCCTTGGATAAGGTCGTTCAGTTGCAAACGTCGGTGAGTAGCCGTACTCTTGGAGAGTAATATGAGTATACACCGTCAAAAAGGACAGGTTATGATTGTTTCGGTTATCCTTATTTCAGGAGCGATATTGAGTACGACAATTCTTTCGGGATATTTGATGATATATCATCTGCGGCAGATTGTTAACATCGAAACCTCCGCAAAATCGATTTTTGCCGCAGATGCGGGGGTGGAATGGGAGTTATATAAAAAAACGAAAGATGGTTCGTATCCCCAGCCTTCATTTGTGAACGGCGCACAGTTAAAAACAGTGGAAGTTTCACCTGATGTATTTCGTTCTATCGGGAACGCAGGAAGATCTGCGCGGGCATTTGAAGTTGATATGAGTAGTATTACTCCATAATGAAGAAGGAAGAAGTGAAAAACAGAATAGCAAAGCTACGAGAAGAGATTCACCGATATCGCTATGCGTATCATGTTGAGGATAAACAGCTTATTTCTGAAGAAGCGCTTGATTCTTTAAAAAAAGAGCTTTTTGATTTGGAAAGCCAATATCCAGAATTTATTACACCCGACTCACCAACGCAGAGGATTGGTGGTAAACCGCTCGATAAGTTTGAAAAAATACGGCATGAACAGATTATGTTTTCGTTACATGATGCTTTTTCTGAAGAAGATATGCATGCGTGGAGTGAACGTGTTGATAATTATCTTAAAAAACAGGGAGAAAACAAAGCAGTTGACTCGGAAGGATTTTACTGCGAATTAAAGATGGATGGACTGGCAGTTGAGCTTAGTTACGAGGATGGTGTTTTGGTCTGTGGTGCCACAAGAGGGGATGGATTGATTGGCGAAGATGTCACACAGAACCTGAAAACAGTTGATGCGATACCTTTACGTCTTAAAAAACAGGCACAGTATGATATCCCGTCGCATCTTGTGGTTCGTGGAGAAATTTTTTTGAATAAAAAAGAATTTTTATGTATTACCACCGAGCAAGAAAAGACAGGAGAAAAAAAATATGCGAATCCTCGTAATGTTGCGGCGGGCTCTATACGACAACTTGATCCACATATTACAGCAGCTCGAAAGCTTGATGCATGTATGTATGGAATGGTTACAAATATTGGGCAAAAGACACATGAGGAAGAGCATGGAATTCTTAAGTCATTTGGTTTCAAAATAGGGAAGCATAACAAGCGTGTGTCATCAATGGATGAGATATTTATTTTTAGAGACTTTTGGGAACATCATCGCGAACAATTACCATATGAAATTGATGGCATCGTAGTTGTAGTTAATGATACGCATCTATTTGATACGGCGGGTATCGTAGGGAAATCTCCTCGTGCGGCAATTGCGTATAAATTTTCACCCAAAGAAGCAACGACTGTTGTCGAGGATATTGTCTTGCAAGTCGGAAGAACGGGTGTGCTAACGCCGGTTGCGAAACTACGTCCTGTCACGTTGGGGGGAGTAACCATTAGTAATGCGACACTTCATAACTATGATGAAATCAAAAGACTTGATGTTAGGATAGGAGATACCGTTGTTGTGAGCCGAGCGGGGGATGTTATCCCGAAAGTTTTGAACGTACTTACGAAAATGCGAGTTGGTGATGAAATGCGGTTTGTGATGCCGGAAAATTGTCCTGTTGATAATTCGAAGGTGGTAAATGATGGAGTTTACTATCGTTGTTCGAATGAATCATGCGGTGCTCGATTACGAGAATCTTTATATCACTTTGTTTCGAGAGGAGCATTTGATATACGGGGCTTGGGTCCGCAAATTTTGGATGCTTTTGAAGACGCGGGGTTAATTCGTGATGCGGCAGATATTTTTAACTTATATAAAGGAGATATTGAAATTTTAGAAAGATTCGGAGAGAAATCTGCCGACAATATTGTACAAGAAGTGCAGCAGAAGAAGAGTACTACATTGCCGCGATTTTTGTTCAGTTTAGGGATTTCTCATGTCGGTGAGGAAACGTCCCATGTTCTTACACGGTTTTATCAAAATACCGTAGATACCTCTTCTCTCACCATTGACCCGACTGCAATTTTGACGTTTTTTATGAATGTTTCTATGGATGATTTGCAAAATATTCACGATATTGGTCCAAAAGTTGCGGAAAGTATTATTCAGTGGTTCTCTAAAGAAAGAAATCAGGCGTTGTTGGAAAAATTCACACGCGTTGGTGTACGAGTTACGGTTGAAAAAAAGCAAAATGAACGTACATTGGTGCAAGGAAAAATATTCGTGTTGACAGGGACACTTTCTTCTATAACGCGTGAAGTGGCAAAAGAGAAAATTCGTGAGGCTGGGGGGTATGTTTCCAGTGCGGTAAGCAGCAAGACCGACTATGTTGTTGTGGGCGATAATCCTGGATCAAAAATGGCTAAAGCGAGACAATTGGGGGTTCAAATTTTGTCAGAGGAAGATTTTTTGAAATTTTTAGGATAAAATACAATATATGAAAATAGATATTAATCATATAGCGCATCTTGCACGGATAAAATTAACGGACAATGAACGGGAGAAATTTTCTGAAGACTTGGAAGGCATACTCAATTATGTGAGTGAACTTCAAGAGGTTGATGTCTCGCAGATACTGCCTATGACAGGAGGAACGGATGTCGTCAATGCGTTTCGGCATTTTGATGAGATCTCTGATTTTGCATCTCAGGAAATAGTTGCACAATTCCCCGAAAAAGAGGAAGGCTTTTTAAAAGTACCGAAAATATTTGAATAATTACTATGGAAGATACTATCAAACAATTAACCCTTTCATCATTCCATGATGGGTTGCGAAAAAAGAAGTTTTCAGCAACGGAAATTACAAAAGCATTATTTGAATATATAGACGTAGAGGATAAAGATATCAATGCGTATCTATCGCTGCATCAAGAAACAGCATTTGCGCAGGCTGCGGAAGTAGATGTCGCCATAATGCAAGACAAGGCTTTTGGTATATTAGCCGGTGCGCCCGTTGCAGTCAAAGATAATATTTTGATAAAAGGGACAAAAACAACGGCGGCATCAAAGATTTTGGAGAACTATATATCTGCGTATGATGCGTCTGTTATCGAAAAATTAAAGGCGGAACAAGCGATTTTTATTGGTAAGACGAATTTGGATGAATTTGCGATGGGGAGTTCAACGGAAAATTCCGCTTATGGTCCGACACGGAATCCTCATGACCGTACGCGTGTTCCGGGAGGCTCTTCGGGGGGGTCGGCTGCCGCCGTTGCCTCGGGTATGGCTCTTGCTGCGCTTGGTTCTGATACTGGTGGATCAATTCGCCAGCCGGCTGCATTTTGCGGAGTGGTTGGGTTAAAGCCAACATATGGAGCGGTGTCGAGATATGGAGTTATATCAATGGCATCATCTCTTGATCAGATTGGTCCACTCACAAAAACCGTTGAAGATGCTGAATTGATGTTTCAAGCGATTGCCGGGCGTGACCCACATGATGCAACAAGTGTTGAGTATTCTTATAAAAAAATAACGCCGCAAAAAACATCAAGTCTTGTGATAGGAATTCCTGATGAATATTTTGTTGACGGACTGGATAGTGAAATTGCTAATGAAATCCAAAATGTTGCAGAAACTTTTAAAAAACAAGGAATTACGATTAAGAGGGTTAGCTTACCGCATACAAAGTATGCACTTTCAGCCTATTATATCGTTATGCCCGCGGAGGTCAGCACGAATCTTGCTCGATTTGATGGTATCCGATATGCAGAACGCAGAACCGGCGAAAATTTGTGGGACATCTATGATGAAACGAAGGGAGCAGGGTTTGGTCCTGAAACAAAACGGCGTATTATTCTTGGTGCTTTTGTGCTTTCGGCGGGACATTATGATGCCTATTATGCAAAAGCTCAAAAAGTACGACGACTTATTGCTCAAGATTTTGATCAAGCTTTTAACGATGTCGATGTTATTCTTTCTCCTGTTACTCCCACCTTACCATTCAAAATTGGAGAAAACATCAACGATCCGCTCAAAATGTATCTTTCTGATATCTTTACCATTACGGTGAATTTGGCAGGGTTGCCTGCGCTTGTTGTCCCTGCAAAAGGAAGGAAGGGGAAGCTCCCTATAGGTTTTCAATTGATAGGACAAAAGTGGAAAGAGGCTGATATTTTGGGTCTGGGGAAGTTGTATGAACTCTTATAGGGTATTGTATGGTATAATTTTATTTAAGAAATATATAAATTAGATTAGTATGAATTCTTTCGGACTTGCCGGATTGTTTTCTTCCATTTCGTTCTCTGCACTTGCGATTGTGGTTTTGATCCACGATTTTAAATCAAAACTAAATATTAGGTTTGTTATGTTTTTATTGGGAGTAGCGTGGTGGACGTGGGGCGTGTATAAGATTGTACAGGCAGGTTCGGCACAAGAGGCAGTTTTTTGGTGGCGTATCTCGCATATCGGAGTCATCTTGATCCCTATTGTTTTCTTGCATTTTGTATATGTTCTGTTGGAGTTGCCTAAAAAGACCCTTGTTTACATCTCTTACTGCGTAGGTGCTTTATTTCTAATTGTTGATACAACACCTTACTTTATCGTAAGTATGAGATTGGTCTTCGATTCTTTCTATTACATATCTTCCCCTGGACTGATGTATTCTCTCTTCGTTGCTTTTTTTGCTGTTTTGGTTATATACGGGCATGCTCTTTTGTTCATCTTCTACAGGAAGTCAGTTGGTATGAGGAAGAAGCAGATTTTTAATATTTTCCTTGGAGGGTTAATAGGCTTCCTGGGGGGGCTACTGCATTCCTACCCGTCTTTCGTATTGATATATATCCTGCTATCGGAACGTCTTTAATATCCATATATAGTTTCATGATTTTTTATAGTATGATGAAAAACCAGCTATTCAACGTCAAGATTATCGTTACGGAAATTCTTACTATCACGACATGGATATTTTTCATCACCCGCATATTTTTTATCCAGGAAGCGGGAGGAATATTTGTAGACTTATTTGTAACAATGATATTGGTGATATTGGGAGTCTTTGCTATTAAAGGTGCCTTAAAAGAAATGGTGCAGAAGGAACAGCTGTTCGTATTGAATACCGACTTGAAAGATTTAAATGAAAACCTAGAAGACAAAGTGCGAGAACAAACAGCAGAGATACGGAAAGCCTACGAAGTCGAGAAGAAAGCAAGACATGATCTCGAGGCACTTGATCAAGCAAAGACAGATTTCATCTTAACCACCCAACATCACCTACGAACACCACTCACA
>JAZDFH010000054.1:0-35788 GCA_043808035.1 bacterium
CACTCGTAATGTGATTATCGTTCATTGTTATTGTCATTAATACTCATGGTATGATAATCACCCAGCAAAAAGGAGCTTTCAGCTCCTTTTTGTGTTGGAATGGGTTTTTATTTCAGGCTACTTGTGTGTTGGACAAGACTCATAGTTGCAGAAGGGAATCTTTTATGATATAAATATGGGCATTATGTTTGCAGTTGTTGAAATAGGCGGAAAACAATATTGTGTCGCGCCACAAGATAAGATCAAAGTGGAGAAGCTTGACGTGAAAGAAGGGGAAACGGTTTCCTTTGACCACGTTCTTTTGGTGAACGATAAAAGTGATGTTGCTATTGGAAAGCCGTATGTTGATGGTGCGAAGGTGACTGCCCGTATTGTGGGGCATGGCAGGGACGCTAAAAAGATAGTTTTTAAGTATCATAACAAAACGCGGTTTCGTAAGAAAAAGGGGCATCGGCAGCATTTTACGGAGCTGGAGATTACTGAAATTAAATAACATTGTAAAAAAACGGGGGATACCCGTTTTTTTATGCTGTTTAATTCATCATTTTTTTGTGTCGGTTTATCGGTAGACTTGCGGGAAGCTTAATGGAGTATGTTATAATCGGATTGATGTTAAAGGTACATAATACATTAACGCGGACAAAAGAGACTTTTATTCCGTTAATAAAGGATAAAGTTAGTTTTTATTACTGTGGACCAACGGTTTATTGGACTCAACATATTGGGAATTTAAGAGGTTCTCTGTGTGCAGATACTGTTGTTCGGTCATTACGATATCTTGGCTATGAGGTCACGTATATACGCAATTATACCGATGTTGGACATTTAACATCCGATGAAGACACGGGTGAAGATAAGATGGAGAAGGGTTCTCGTAGAGAGGGTGTTTCTCCTCAGGAAATTGCGCAGAAATATATTGCAGGATATGAAAGAGATACGCAAGCTTTGTGTTTGGTTGAGCCAACGGTGAAGTGTCGCGCTACATTTCATATACGGGAAATGATTACAATGGTTCAGACGTTGCTCGACAAGGGGTATGCATATGCAACAGACTTGGCGATTTACTTTGATGTCTCGAAAGCGAAGAATTATACTGCTCTTTCCGGGCAAAATATGGAGGAATTAGTTGTCGGTGCGGGAAATGGAGAAATAAGTGATCCGGGGAAACGAAACGCAGTTGATTTCGTGATATGGTTTTTTAAGGCGGGAGCTCACAAGAATGCATTGCAATATTGGGAATCGCCTTTTGTATCGTCCCTTGTGCAGAATGGGGAAGGGTTTCCTGGTTGGCATATCGAATGTTCGGCAATGAGCAAAAAATATCTTGGGGATACGATGGATCTTCATATGGGAGGGATAGAACATATTCCGATTCATCATACGAACGAAATTGCGCAGAGTGAATCGGCGAACGGGAAACAATTTGTTCGATATTGGTTACATAATGAACATTTATTGGTGAATGATAGAAAGATGGCAAAGTCTGAAGGAACCGGATTTACTGTTGATGACTTGAAAGAGAAAGGATATGAACCTCTTTCGCTTAGATTCTTTTTTTTACAGGCTCATTATCGATCAAAACAAAATTTTACTTGGGAAGCATTGACCGCGTCTGTAAACGGTTTGGAGCGTTTCCGTCAAAAATTTTGTGCGCTCGGGGGTAGCAATGGTTCTGTTGATGCTCTATGGAATCAAAAATTTGTTGCTGCGGTAGAGGATGATTTTAATATGCCGGAAGCTCTTGCTGTCGCATACGATGTTTTGCGGAGTGATTTGTCTCATGGCGATAAACGTGCAACGCTTTTATCTTTTGATACCGTATTGGGGTTACAGTTGGATACGGCATGTACGGCGGAGAGCGAAGTTACAGCAGAGGTACGGGAATTATTGAAAGAAAGGGAGTGTTTTCGGAGTCATAAACAGTTTATTCAGGCTGATGCTGTGCGTAAGAAAATAGAAGCGTTAGGATATGAGATACAAGATATGGAAGAAGGGGTTACAGTTAAAAAGAGTGATATATGAACACAGGTAAGAATATAAAACTTCCTCCGAGCGATGTGGAAGCGGAACAATCTGTTCTTGGCGCCTTGATGATTGATAGAGATGCGGTTTTTTCGGTTGCCGATATTCTTGCACCAAGACATTTTTATAAAAAAGCTCATGGTATTATTTATGAATCCATGTTGGCGTTATGGGGCCGGAATGAACCGATCGATATTTTGAGTGTCACATCAGAATTAAAAAAAGTGGATAAGTTGAAGGATTCTGGAGGATCCAGTTATTTGACCGATCTGGTCAATAGTGTTCCGACAGCGTCTCATGTTGAGCATTATGCGAAGTTGGTTAAAGAAAAAAGTGTATTGCGTGATTTGGTGAGTGCCTCTGCGGAAATTACGAATCAGGTTTTTTCGCATACGGATAGCATTGATGATCTACTCGATGGTATTGAACAAAAGATTTTTGCTATTTCTCAACAATCAATTGCGAAGAATTTTGTTCATATCAAAGAAGAGCTTGCAACTGCCTTTGATCGAATTGAAAAGTTGAGCAGTGATGAAGGGAAGGGTATTCGAGGTGTACCGACAGGGTTTCCTTCGCTTGATAATATACTTTCCGGGCTGCAGAAGTCTGATTTGATTATTATTGGAGCACGTCCGTCGTATGGTAAAACGTCTCTCACTCTCGACTTTGCCAGACAGGCTGCGGTTGAACATGGGAAATCGATTGGTTTTTTTTCCCTTGAAATGAGCAGAGAACAAATTGCAGATCGTCTGATTGCCGCACAAGGGCAGATTGATTTATGGAAATTGCGTACAGGGAGAATAAAAGATGATAGGGATTTTCAAATGATCCAAGTGGCGCTCGATAAATTAAACAACGCGGCGATTTATGTTGATGACACGCCATCTCCGACGATAGTGCAGATGCGTTCAATGGCTCGGCGATTACAGGCGGAAAAGAAGGGATTGGATCTCATTGTCGTTGATTATTTGCAGCTGATTCGTCCACGGACGTCTTCGGATAATACGGTGACGCAAGTAACGGAGATATCTCGAGGGCTGAAAGGAATGGCCAGAGAACTTGGCGTGCCGGTTATCGCAGTATCTCAACTTTCTCGGAACGTGGAACAACGTGGAAAAAACGAATCACCGCGTCTTTCTGATTTAAGAGAGAGTGGAAGTATTGAACAGGATGCCGATGTTGTTATGTTTGTTCATCCGAAGAATAGAGGGAGGGAAGATTTGTCGGAGGAAGAACAAGCTGTTGTTGACATTGTCATCGCGAAACATCGAAATGGACCGGTTGGCTGTATACAATTATATTTTGATAAGGAAAGAGCGAGTTTTCGATCAATTGATGTCTATCATGATACATTATGAAATTACCAGACGAGATACAGCAGTTTGTTGACCTTTTTTCAGCTCTACCGGGGATTGGACCTCGTCAGGCAGTTCGGTTAGCATTTTATTTTATATATAAAGGACCCCAGTATCAGGAATTAATGAGTACTCATTTGCAATCACTGAAAAATATCAAATTTTGCAGACGATGCTTTTTTGTGCATGCCAATACAGGTGAGCTTTGTGATATTTGTCGTAATCAGGAGAGAGACGTTCGAAGTATTGCTATTCTTGAGAAAGAGACAGATGTTATTTCTCTTGAACGATCACAAGCGTTTCATGGACGGTATATGGTTATTGGTTCTTCGAAGAGAGCAGGTGCACTTGATGATTTTCAGAAGGGAAGACTATCGTCTTTGAAAACTCAAATTAAAGAACTGCAGGGAGGCATGGCGGATGAGATTATTATTGCCGTAAACCCGACGACTGCCGGTGATATAACAGTGTCTTTTGTTGCAGAAGAGATGCGTCCTTATGCGCATCATATCACCAAACTGGGTCGGGGGATTCCAACAGGAGGAGAAATCGAATTTGCGGACGCAATGACGCTCAAAGAAGCCTTGACAAGAAGAAAGTGATTTATTACTGTCTTTCAATAAAAGGTTAAACAAGATAAACTTATTTTATGATGACATACCAAGATGATTTACATAATGAAAATAGTGATGCTCCATTAGAGGAAGAAAAAATAGATGTCGATATTGTTTCGTTGCAAAATGAGAAAGATGAATATTTAAAAGGATGGCAGCGAGCGAAAGCTGATTTTATTAATTATAAGAGAGAGGAATCTGAACGATTGGAGCGTGTTGCGCAGTTTGGGAATGAAGAACTGATTAGGGATTTGCTACAAGTGTTGGATAGTTTTGATTTAAGTCTTGCAATGCTTGAGAAAGAAGGTCATGTTGAAAAGGGGGTATATATGATTAAGGGACAGCTTGAGGATGTATTGCGTCGGAAAGGACTTGATCGTATACGTGTTTCAGTTGGTGAAGCGTTCAATCCGCATTATCATGAAGCGGTGGTTATGATTGACGGAGAAGGTGAATCCGGTGCTGTTGCGGAAGAAGTTGAAGCTGGGTATCGGTTACATGGAAAAGTTATTCGTCCGTCACGCGTAAAAATAATAAAGTAAAATAATAAAATAAAAACCATGAGTAAAATTTTGGGTATTGATCTTGGAACAAGTAATTCTGCAATGGCTGTTATTGAGTCAGGTGAACCAAAGATTCTTGAGAACGCCGAAGGAAATCGAACAACACCGTCAATTGTAGCTATTTCGAAAACAAATGAACGATTGGTTGGACAGATAGCGAAACGGCAATCGGTTACCAATCCGAAAAACACTATTTTTTCGGTGAAGCGACTTGTTGGACGAAAGTTTTTTGATCAAGAAGTGATCGAAGATAAAAAGCTTTTACCATACGATCTGCGAGAAGCTTCCGATAAAGGTATTGAAATTCAAATGAGCGATAAGTGGTATAAGGCCGAACAGATATCGGCAATGGTACTTGCGAAACTGAAAGCGGATGCGGAGGCTCGATTGGGAGAGAAGATCGAAGAGGCTGTCATTACGGTACCCGCATATTTTGATGATTCTCAACGACAAGCGACTAAGAATGCAGGAGAGATTGCAGGATTCAAAGTTCGACGTATATTGAATGAACCGACTGCGGCGGCACTTGCATACGGATTGAATAAAAAAACTGACGAACAGATTGTTGTCTATGATTTTGGTGGTGGTACGTTCGACGTTTCTGTTTTGGAAGTTGGGGTGGATACTGTGGAAGTGAAATCTACAGGAGGAGATACTCATTTAGGCGGAGACGATTTTGATAAAGTCATCAGTGATTACCTTACAGTGGAATATAAGAAGCAAGAAGGTATTGATATTTCGAAAGATTCGCTTGCGTTACAGCGATTAAAAGAAGGTGTTGAACGGGCAAAACATGAGTTGTCAACTTCGACAGAAACGGAGATAAATTTGCCATATATCAGCTCTGATGCGGCAGGACCGAAGCATTTTTTATTAAAGTTAACTCGAGCGAAATTGGAAGACCTCGTCAGGGATCATATCGACAGATCTATCGCTATAACCAAACAAGTAGTGCAAGACGCTGGATTCAAAATAGAAGATATCGATGAGGTTATTTTGGTTGGCGGGCAAACACGTATGCCTGCGATACAGGAAGCGGTTAAAAAATTATTCAATAGAGAGCCGCATCGAGGTATTAATCCTGATGAGGTTGTCGCGGTGGGAGCAGCAGTACAGGCAGGAATTATGCAAGGAGACGTTAAAGATATTTTACTTCTTGATGTAACTCCTCTTTCTTTGGGGATCGAAACGTTGGGAGGAGTATTTACGAAGCTTATCGAAAAGAATACGACTATTCCGACAGCTCGGACGCAAGTATTTTCAACGGCTGCGGATAATCAAACATCTGTTGAAGTGCATGTTTTACAAGGAGAACGAGAGATGGCAACGGACAACAAGACACTTGCGAGATTTATTTTGGATGGAATTCCTCCTTCTCCTCGTGGTGTTCCTCAAGTTGAAGTTACGCTTGATATTGATGCAAACGGTATCTTGAGTGTCAAAGCGGTTGATAAAGCATCTGGGAAAAGTCAATCTGTTAGAATTGAGGCATCAACATCTCTTTCAAAGGACGAGGTTGAGCGTTTAAAACAAGAAGCGGCGAGTCATGCCGAAGAGGATAAAAAGAAACGCGAAGTCGTTGACGCGAAGAATAAAGGCGAGACATTGTTGTATACGGCGGAAAAATCTTTACGCGATGCAGGCGATAAAGTTCCTGCAGATGTGAAAGAAGCTGTTGATAGCAAGATAACCGAATTAAAGAAAGCTCTTGAAGGGACTGATGGTGCTGAAATTGAACGTACAACGAATGCGCTATCTTCTGAACTTCAAAAAATTGGGCAATCGATGTACGATAATACTAAGACGGAGGAAAAACCAAATGAGTCTGATGCTCCGTCTAGCGAAACAGAGGATGATTCGAATAAATCTTAAATAAGCGTATTCGATATATCATATCGGCTGCCAATATTTTATGGAAACACGTATTCCTTCTCGAGATAAGCAGTCATTGATTGCACAAAATAAAGAGGACATCGATATTAACCGTTCGGTGTGGAAAGTCTTCACTGTTATCAGTGTGACCATTTTAACTGCATTTGTAGCGGGGTACCTTATTAGTATCGGACAATTTTGGTATGGCTTTTTTGCAACGGTATTGTTTTTTGTTATATTTACTTTGCAAACATTTCTTATCAAAAGTTGGGTTCAAATCTTTAAGAGTATTTTTTTGGAGTCATGTGCTTTTATTGGACCTTTTTTCTTCCTTGTATCGTGGGATTATTTGTTGACCGCATGGCTTGGATTATTTATTTTTTTGTTATTGAGTTTCCGAGGAAGTAGACAAGAACTACATAGTTCTTTAAAGATTCATTTTTGGAGAACAGCTCGAGCGTCTTTATCTTATAGTATAATAGGTGTTTTATTCGCGATCAGTCTTATGTACATATCTTTGTTTATTAACAATGGAGTTTTTATAGGGCAGAAAACATTTGTTCAAATATTGCAGTCAAGTGATTTTGTTATGGCGAAATTAATACCGGGATTCTCGTTTAACAAAACCCTTGATGAAACATTACACGCGACTATAACGGCAAATAGTAGGATAGGGAATCAGATTCTTGAGTTTGTTAACACGAACAATAAGTCATCGATAGATATTATGCTTCTTCCTGATGATCAAAAGGAGAAGATTATAAGTCAGATGGTTCCTGAAATATCCAAGAATATTCAATCGTCGATGGGAAATTCATTCAATCCTGATGTGTCCATCGCTGACAATATATATAATAGTTTTGTTGTATCATCTATAGAGAAATTATCTCCAGAGCAGCGAGCATATATTGGTCTTTCGACGATACTGCTTATTATAATAACAGTGAAGAGTATGGCGGTTGTTTTGTATATTCCTCTTATTTTTATAGCGTTTATTTTGTATGAACTTTTCATAGCGGCGGGCTTTATGGTTTTGAGAGTTGAACCATGTAGTAGAGAAATACTTATCTTGAAATAATAAAAGAGCGGTTTATAGTAATAGAAACATATCATGAAAGATTATTATACAATTTTGGAAGTTAAGAAAGACTCCTCTCCAGAGGAGATAAAGAAAGCGTATAGACGACTGGCTCATAAATATCATCCTGACAAGGCTGGAGGAGATGAGGCAAAATTTAAGGAGATCAATGAGGCATACCAAGTACTTTCGAATGTTGAGAAAAGACATCAATATGATCAATTCGGGCAGACATTTAGTGGTGGACAAACACCGCCAGGAGGCTTCGGAGGGGCAAATGCCGGTGGATGGAATGTTCATACGGGAGGGTTTGAAGATATTTCCGACTTGGGGGATATCTTTGACGCGGTTTTTGGGTCGGGTGCTCGTCAAAAGCGTCGCACATATCATCGTGGCGCGGATCTTGAATTACCTGTCTCTATTACACTTAAAGAGGCGCAGAAGGGGAAAAAGGTTGACTTTAGTTTTGAGACGTATGTCCTGTGCACGTCTTGCAAGGGCATTGGCTATGATGAGTCTGCGGGTACGGCACAATGTGAACGATGTGATGGGAAAGGTGAGATTCGTGAAACACAGAGCACATTTTTTGGTAATTTTGCTAAAGTAGTTCCGTGTAAAAAATGTGGCGGTAATGGGAAAATTCCGAACAAAGTATGTAGTACGTGTAAGGGATCTGGACGTATACGTGGTAAACGAGATGTGCAAGTTGAGATCCGACCAGGAATAGAAGATGGACAGATTATTAAAATGGTCGGTATGGGAGAAATCGGAGAAAAACAAGCCGGAGCGGGGGATTTATATGTGAGAGTAAGTGTTAAATCTCATTCTCTTTTTACACGTCGAGGCAATGATCTTCTTATAAAGCTTTCAGTCAGTCTTATTGATATCTTGTTGCAAAAGAAGATAGAGGTTCCATTGCTTAACGGCGAGCACAAGACTATTGAAATACCTGCAGGCTATAATATAAATGAATCATTGCGCATTAAGGGAGAAGGCATGACGGTATACAATGATTTAGTGGTGATATTTGAAGCGCGGACACCGAAAAAATTAGATAAGCATGCGCGGGCGTTACTCGAAGATCTTGCAAAACATATCAAAGAGTAGTATAGATTTGTAAAATATTCTATCCTTAGTGGAAGAATTTTGTTGTATTGGTTATAATTGTATATAACCGCCCATAGCTCAGTTGGTAGAGCAACTGCCTTTTAAGCAGATGGTCCTAGGTTCAAATCCTAGTGGGCGGACAAGTTATGCCTAAGGAGAATGAATTAACGATTGTAATGATTCCTGGAATGTATTCGACCGACCTAACAAATGAGTGGGGTCGGTACATCGAGTTATTTTCAGAAAAAGGGATTGCGTGTCATCCTCTACGGCTAAAGTATCATCGTGATTCTTCGATTGAAAAACCGCATCCTCAATTGGGGACAGTGAGTGTTCGTGATTACGTTGATGACTTAGAAAGACAAATACAGGCTTTGGGATTGGAAAGAAATGTCATGATTATTGGGCATTCGATGGGAGGGCTGTTGGGGCAGATACTTTTGAGTCGTGATAAGAAGAATTTGTATGTGGGTGGAGTTTTTCTTGCTCCAGCTCCTGCGGCAGGTGTTTTCACTTTGTATCCTTCTGTGGTGTTGAAACACTTTGTCCATGTCATATTGCAATGGGGGTTTTGGAGAAAAACCATTCGACAGCCAAAAAGTGAAATACAACTCAATAGAGAACAAAATCAGACAGGGATTGAATATAATGCCGCAGTTGATGCTCGTCGCGGGTGGGAATCAGGGAGAGCAATCTTTGAGATAGGTCTTAATTTTTTGGATTTTAGAAAAGCGACATATGTAGATATGTGCAATGTAAACGTTCCTCTTTTGTTTATTTGTGGCACAAAAGATGATAATGTTCTTTCAAGGATTGTGTATAATACTTTTAATAAGTATGTACAGCGGCAGGGCAGTGGACGGACTGATTATTTGGAATTAAGTGGATATGGGCATATGCTAATGAAGCAATCTGGTTGGGAAATAGTGGCGGAATATATTCTTCATTGGATTGAGAATATTCTGGAAAATGTATCTTCTCAGAAAGAAGGCTAGGCACCTCTTCCACTATTGATTTTTTTGTGGTATAAATACAACCGATTTTGTTTGAATAAAAAATAGTATGAAAAATATTCGATCACCGAAGACAATTTTAGTAATTATTTTACTTTTGACCATTATGTCTGGTTTTTTTATTGTGCCGGGTTTTATTGGAGCGAAATATTCACCATGGAGATTGGGTTTGGATTTAGTGGGAGGTAGTGTTCTAGTATATAATGTCGATTTAACAGGGATACCTGAGAGTGAATATAGTTCGACTCTTGAAGGGTTGCATGGAGTTATCGAGAGTAGGATTAATAAATATGGAGTTGCGGAACCGCGGATAACGGTTGCGCAGCAGAACGGAGAATATCAATTACTCGTAGAATTGGCAGGGATCAAAGATCTTAAAGATGCGGTACGTGAGATTGGTGAGACACCGAGCCTTGATTTTCGAGAAACGTTGAAGATGGAGACGGAGCAAGGAGAGTCGGTCGCTGTTTGGCAGAGGACGGAATTGACAGGGAGACATATTGCAAAAGCACAGATTGGGTTTGATCAAGCATCGAATAATCAGCCTGTCGTGCAGCTTGAGTTTGACGAAGAAGGAGCAAAAATTTTTGAACAATTAACAGAAAAAAACATTGACAAACCGATAGGTATTTTTGTTGATGGAGAGCTTTTTGAAGCTCCTTCTCCTCGAGAAAAGATTTCCGGAGGGAAGGCGGTTATTTCAGGAGGCTCTCAAGGATTTACTCTTGATCAGGCGAATCAGTTGGTAGGGCGATTAAATGCGGGCGCACTTTCTGCACCTATTACACTCATTAACCAGAGGACAGTCAGTGCTTCTGCAGCGGAAGGTGCGTTATATGCAATTATCTATGCTGGGTTTATAGGGACACTGCTTGTCATGCTTTTTATGATTCTTCATTACCGTTTCTTTGGTTTATTCGCATCATTTGCGTTGCTGATTTATATTATTTTGACACTTGGAATATTTAAAAGCCTTCCGAATTTCACTATGACGCTTGCCGGAATTGCAGGGTTTATCCTTTCGATCGGTATAGCGGTTGATGCTAATATTCTTATTTTTGAACGGATGAAGGAAGAAATGAAAAAAGGACTTTCGAAGACAGCTGCGATGGAAATGGGATTTAAAAGGGCATGGACATCTATTAGAGATTCGGATATCGCAACTATTATCTGTGCAGTTATTTTGTATTATTTTACTACGAGTTTTATGCGTGGCTTTGCGTTAACACTTGGTATCGGTGTCGCTTTGAGTATGATTTCGGCAGTTTTTGTTACTAAGCAGATGTTGAAAATGTTTATAAAAAATGGATAAAAACATGATGAATATTATTGGACGGAAAAATATTTTTTTAACGATAGGGGGTGTCTTAGTCGGACTTTCTATTGCTACTATGGTGATATTTGGTTTTCAATTGAATATTGATTTTTATGGAGGTTCGTTGTGGCAGTTACAGATTCAGAATGCGTCATCTGAACAAGTGCGTTCATTTTTTGCTTCTGATTTAAAGCTTCAGGTTTCTAATGTTTCTTATGACAAGAAAGCTGATACGTATAGTATTGCATTTGCAGAGATTACAGATGCACAAAGGCAAGGATATTTATCTCAATTGCAAGATGAATTCGGTACAGTGAAGGAAATGGATTTTTGGTCAATTAGCCCTGCTGTCTCTTCAGAATTAAAACAAAAAGCAATGAGCGCAATTGCATTTGTTTTGTTGGGTATTTCCTTGTATGTTGCGTTTGCTTTCCGTAAGGTCTCGAAGCCGATCAGTTCATGGAAGTATGGCATTATAACGTTAGTGACATTATTCCACGATGTTGCAATCCCTGCCGGTTTATTTGCCGTAATGGGAGCATATAGGGGCATTGCTGTTGATATTAATTTTGTTGTTGCGTTGTTGGTAATAATGGGATCTTCAGTACATGATACTATCGTTGTATTTGATCGTATCAGAGAGAATTTATTGTGTGCAGGGAAAAATTATTTATTTACCGACATCGTGAATAAAAGTGTTAACGAAACGATGCAGCGTTCTATTAATACATCGATGACTATTGTCGTCGTATTGCTAGCGTTATACTTTTTAGGGCCATTAAGTCTTAAATTCTTTATTTTAACAATTTTAGTTGGAACAGTGGCGGGGACATATTCTTCAATTTTCATTGCAAGTCCTTTACTTGTAATCGTAGAGAATTTGTCGAGAAAGAGAAAGAATGTTTAGAGTTTGTTTATAATAGGAAATTATGCGATTATAAGGAATACTAAGAAAGCTCTTGACTTTTTTTGAGAAAAATTGTATCATCATCTTAATTAAATGCTCATAAAAGGAATCGAAATTGATAATTTAATAAATAATGCGCTTTTGCCACTTGATAGTAGATCTGCTGAAGTGATACGGTATAGGTATGGTTTAGAGAACGAGAAGGGTAAGACGTTGGCATGTTTAGGCGAAGAATATAAATTAACAAGAGAAAGAATTCGTCAGATTGAGGCCGCAGCACTTGTTGAGACACGGAATGCCATTTTGAACGCAGAAGATGCTCGTCGTTTTGTGGAAACGGTGCACCATTATCTTAATTGCATCGGAGGTGTTCGACGGAGTGATATGTTGGTTCGTGATGTCAAGGTATTATGGGGAGTTGCTCGTTCAGAGAAATTATTTTCGAATCAACTGCATTTTTTAGCAGACATTCTTGATGACCCGTATATTATACGCAGCAATAGTGATTGGCATCGGACATGGTATAATAACGAAACGTCGTTACAGACGGCGAAGGAAATTATTCGTCACTTACTTGAAACGGACAAACATGATTTTGAGTACTTTATGAAAAGAGTAGTGAAGAAATTTTCGTTGCCGGAAGCGATGGTGTTGAACTATGTTTCCATTTCAAAGCATTTTGCGATTGGTCCATATGGACATCTTGGCGCAAAACATTGGATGCATGTCAATCCAAAAACAGTTAGAGATAAAAGCTATCTTGTTTTGTGGAAGGCGAAGAAACCGTTACATTTTAGAGAGATTGCACAACAGGTCAATAACTTGAAGAGAGTCAAGAGAGCGCATCCCGCAACTGTTCATAATGAACTTATTAAAGATCCGCGATTTGTCTTGGTGGGTCGCGGAGTGTATGCTCTAAAAGATGATCAGTAAACTGGTTTTTGCAATTGTTTCTTATGGTCTAAGCGTTTTCATTCTCCCTCTGCTTCTTTTTTTATGGCTCCGAAGATGGGTTCTTTTAAAGCAACATGACAAGTGGATAGAGAGTATTGATTGGATTATCCTTGAGCTTAAACTCCCCGTTGATAACATCCGTACACCAAAGGCGATGGAACAAGTATTCGCCAGTTTATATGGTATGTTCAGTTTTGGAATCTCTTTTAAAGATAGGTGGATGAAAGGGAAGCTGGAGTCTTGGGCATCCTTTGAACTTGTTGGTTTTTCTTCAAGTATGCATTTTTTTATTCGGGTTCCGAAACAATTTCAAAAGTTGCTTGAATCGTCAATTTATTCCCATTATCCAAATGCGGAGTTGCAAATCACAGAGGACTATGTCCATCGATTTGGGCAAGAGATACCTAATACGGAATATGATATCTTTGGTACTGATTTTGTGCTGTTGAAAGACGGTGTATATCCATTAAAGACATATCGTGATTTTGAGGCAATCGAAGAGGAAAAACGTCTTGACCCATTGGCAACGGTAGCCGAGATTATGGCGGACTTAAAAGATGACGAAATGATTTGGCTGCAATTCCTTATTCGTCCCACCGGTACTAAATGGAAAGAAAAAGCGAACGATATTATACAAGACATTTCCGGTCGTCCGAAGCCGCCGAAGAAAAAATCGAATATGGAAGGCGCGCGCGAGTTTGCGAAAAATCTTGCAACCGCCGCGGTGAAACATCCAGAATGGAGTGAAAGTGAAACGAAACAAGTAGGAAGTCCGCCGCGACCGTTAATGCCAGGAGAACAGGATCTCTTGTTTAAAATTGATTCAAAAATCGGGCAAATAGGATTTGAATCAATTTTACGATTTATGTATTTAGATAAAAAAAATTCATTTACCGAGCCAAATGTATTGGCAATGATGGGTGTTATGCGGCAATTCAATGGAGTAAATGAGTTTTTGCCGAATAAAAAAACGCTTACCACTCCAAAAGCTACAGGTCTTTTTTTCCGTAAGTCGCGGATTCTTGGAAGAAAGAAAAAGTTATTTGACGCATATTGTAAACGAGCGATGCCCGTTGAGCCTCGGCGATTTGGTTTGTTACGATTAAAGACATCTATTTTAAGCGTTGAGGAGCTTGCGACATTGTATCATCCGCCAATTTCTTCGGTTACCGCTCGGACGTTGCAATACGTCGGTTCGAAGAAAGGTGGACCGCCTTCTGATATTCCGATAGTGAAATAATACTTATTATGAAAGATCATATTACTATTTTAGGGAAAACGACATTTCGTAACCATTGTGCTTCGTTTGGTATCAAATCTGATGATAGACGGCGGCATACATACATTATCGGTAAGACGGGAGGAGGGAAGACGACGATGATGGAAAATATGGTAATTTCTGATATTTTAGCAGGGCATGGTGTTGGCGTTGTAGATCCGCATGGCGATTTTGCCGAAAAATTACTTCGATTTATTCCAGAAGATAGGATTGAAGATGTAATATATTTTAATCCATCAGATATTAATTATCCCTTTGGTTTTAATCCTTTAGAGAAAGTTGGTAATGAATATCGTCATTTGGTTGCTTCCGGGCTTATGGGCATTTTTAAGAAAATTTGGCCGGATGTTTGGTCTGCGAGGATGGAATATATTTTGAATAATTCACTGTTATCGTTACTCGAATTCCAGGGATCGACTTTCCTTGGCACTATGCGTTTGTTATCTGACAAGCAATATCGGAAAGAGGTTGTGAGTCAGTTAACAGACCCTGTGGTGAAAAGTTTTTGGGTTAATGAATTCGCTAAATATACACAACGACTTGAGTCAGAGGCAACGGCGGCAATTCAAAATAAAATAGGGCAATTTGTTTCGAATCCATTGATTCGAAATATTCTCGGGCAATCACATTCAACAATCAATATTCGAAAGATTATGGACGAAGGGAAGATTTTGATTGTCAATTTGTCGAAAGGGAGAATAGGAGAAGATAATTCTGCGTTATTGGGAGCAATGCTTATTACTAAAATGCAGCTTGCTGCAATGGCACGTGTTGACGTCCCTGAATCTGAAAGAAAAGATTTTTATTTGTATATTGATGAATTTCAAAATTTTTCCACTGATTCATTTGCGAGTATTCTCTCAGAAGCCCGTAAATATCGGCTGGATCTTATTCTTGCGCATCAATATATTGATCAGTTAGAGGATACTGTTCGTTCTGCCGTGTTTGGAAATGTAGGGACGTTGGTGACATTTCGTGTTGGGGCCGAAGATGCTGAATTTTTGGAAAAGGAGTTTGAGCCTGACTTTATTGCGAATGATCTTGTGAATTTAGCGAAATTTCATGTTTATATCAAATTGATGGTTGATGGTATTGCATCTCGCCCATTCTCTGCTCAAATTTTGGAGCCGCCGTTGCCGCAAATTGAATCGTTTGCGGAGACGATTATAGAAAATAATCGTCGATGGTATGGAACTCCTTCAAGTGTGGTAGAAGAAAAGATTGGAGCAGAGTTTCGTAGAGGATATAAAGATATTGCGGAGAAAGCTGAACGGCGGACAGAGCAATCCCTTGATGCTGTATTAAAGTCAGAAAGCAGTAAGGACGCCACTCCTGTCCATGAGAAAAAGAAAGAGAGAAAAGAGATTGATACTGACGCTCTTCGGCGCATACTTGATACAAAAGACACAATCTAATTATAATACTATTATGTTGACAATAAATGATTTAAAAAATGGAAGTTCTATTGTTATTTTAGGAGATCCTTACATAGTAATGAGCGTGAAACATTTACATGTTGGTCGTGGAAGTTCAAGTGTTCAGACTCGTATTAGAAATCTGAGGACGGGGCAAGTTTTTGAAAGAAACTTTAAACCGGCGGATATGTTCGAAGAAGCTGATATTAAAAAAATGACGGCATGTTTCATTTATATTAGTCGTGGAGAATATTGGTTTCATGAAGATGGTAAACCGTCAAACAGATTTATGTTGCTTGAGAATGCGGTTGGAGAAAAAGCGGTTTTTTTGAAGCCAAAGATGAAAGTAACGGCCTTACTGTTTACCGAAAAGGGTGATCAAAGAGTTTTGGCTATTGAATTGCCGATTAAAGGAGACTACGCGGTTGTTGATGCTCCACCTCCTGTTCGGGGTAATACTGCACAAGGAGGGACAAAAGTAGTTACCATTGAAGGAGGAGCAACAGTTGATGTACCACTCTTTATCAATACGGGTGACGTTATTCGTGTGAATACCGATACGGGTGAGTATGTTGAACGAATTGAGAAAGCGTAGTATTGCAAAGTTTGTATGTTTGCGAGCTCGTAGACAAATGGATATATATGATTATGTTACTTCAAATGATCAAAATTTGAAGATAAAATGTATTTTGATATTTTATTGAAAGCCTCATGTCTTCATTGTGTGATGTAATAGTCGGGGTTATATGTTTGCATGCGAAATAATATTCAAAAATTCAATAGAGATTCTGGATTTATTCGCAAAACAGTATTTGTCGGTCTCTCTGGTGGTGTTGATTCATCTGTAACAGCACTTCTTTTACAAAAACAAGGGTTTGATGTCGTTGGTGTCCATTTGCGTTGTTGGAATAACAATGGATGTGATATTAGAGAGGCGGAAGATGCTCGGCGAGTTGCCGAACATCTTTCTATTCCATTTTATGTTTTTGATATGGAGGATCGATATCGAAAGAGGGTTGTCGACTATATGATTACGGAATACAAACAGGGACGGACACCGAATCCTGATGTTATGTGCAACAAGGAAATTAAATTCGGGCTCTTTTTAGAAAAAGCTCGTTCGTTGCATGCAACATATATTGCGACTGGACATTATGTCAGGTTATGCAATAAAAAAAGTATGAAAACGGGAGATATCATTCATACGTTATATAAGGGGAAGGATATTCATAAAGATCAAAGCTATTTTTTGTGGACATTAACACAAGAACAATTAAAGTATTGTTTATTTCCGATAGGTATATACACGAAAAGTCAGGTACGTGTCATAGCGCGTATGTCAGGTTTGCCCACGGCAGAGAAAAAGGACTCTCAAGGGATTTGTTTTATAGGGAATGTTACACTAAGGGACTTTTTACATATTTATCTCCCGGAGAAGCAAGGAGAGGTATGTACGCGGGACGGTAAGTGTATTGGGAAACATGCAGGGGTACAATTCTATACTATAGGGCAACGGCATGGATTTACGATTACTAAACGGACACCTGATATCAGTCCTCATTATGTTGTTCGTAAGGAAGTAAAGACAAATACATTGATTGTTGCCGAAGGATCTCAAGACGCAGCATTATATCGAAATCGTATTGCGATACATTCGGTACATTTTATCGATCCAATATTTTTTAAACGTTTTAAAATCAAGAAGGTGCTGTCTGTATTTGCCCGTGTACGGTATGGTCAGGCGCTTGCCCCAGCTGTTGTTGCGTTAGCTGATGATCTGCGAGCAGAACTTATTTTTGAAACACCTCAACAGTTTATTGCTGCAGGGCAATCGGCAGTTTTTTATAAAAAAAGTGGTGAAATGATTGGAGGAGGGATTATTTCCGAATAGTAAGATGAAACCGCACGAAATAGGGTTTTATGGAGGACTTGCTTTTATTTTGGGTGTCATAGGTGCTCATTTTTTCAATTCTGCATATATCGCTCTTATTTTTTCGTGCTTACTTGTGTTTTGTTTTTATTTTGGACGACGAGTGCGGTTGGGAATTTTGATAGGGTGTGTCTTTTTTTTCGCATTTTTTTATACACATTTTTATAATTTTTGGGCGACGGTTGATTTTCCGTCATCGGAGGCGACTATAGTTATTGATGCTGTTGTTGTGGACTCTCCTCAAATGGCGGTTGATGGGCAAACATTTATTGTTTCGCTCAAAAAGCCGTACAGAGGAAATGTCATGGTATATGGTCCTTTATATCCTCGTGTACAGGCTGGTGATATTGTACAGGTAACAGGCGATGTTATATTGCCAAGAGATAAAAAAAGCTGGATACATGCATATAATTTTGTCATACAGAGAAGAGGAACGTCATTTGTATCGGTCTTGTTTTCATTTCGAATGATCATACAAGAAAAGATTACAAGAGTGTTGCCTCCTCATGCCGCGGCTTTGCTTTCAGGAATTTTATTCGGAGAACGTGCGTCATTTTCAAAAGAATTATATGACGCCTTGGTAAAGAGCGGTACGATACATATTGTTTCTATGTCTGGATATAATGTTTCGATTATTACGGCAAGTATCATTAATTTTTTTTCATATTTTTGTGAGCGGAAGAAGGCGATGTATATTGCAGGTATCACGGTTCTTGTTTTTGTAATTATGACAGGAGCTCATGCGTCAGTCGTTCGTGCGGCATGCATGGGATTGTTAGTGTTATACGCAGAACTCGCTGGCAGAATATATTCTTTTCGTAACGCGTTAATTCTTACTGCCGCTGGTATGTTATTGTTCAACCCTCTCTTAATCACGAATGTTGGATTTCAGCTCTCATTTATGGCGCTGGTTGGTATTGTGTATGGAGAACCTTTATTAAGAAAACTTTTTCGTTGGGAAAATAAAGATGGATTTTTCGGATGGAGGAAAAATTTTTTACAAACTCTCGCGGCTCAATGCGCAGTACTTCCTATACTGATTTACACATTCGGATCGGTATCTATTTTTTCGGTTGTGGCGAATGTCTTAATTATTTCGATTATTCCAGTGACTATGTTTTTAGGTTTTGGTATTATTGTATTTGGTTTTATATCGTATCATTTTTCTTTGATATTAGGATTAATAACATATATTTTACTTTCATATGAGATATTGGTTATACGCTTTTTTGGGGCTTAGCGTTATTACGATTTTTTTTGGGATATTGATCGGTGTGTTCGGTCCCAGTACGGCTGTAGACGTATATTTTTGTGATGTCGGTCAAGGGGATGGGGCGTTAGTTGTTTTACCTGGCAACGTAAAGATCGTTGTTGATGGTGGTGTGGATGAAAGGATGGTATCGTGTCTTACACGTTATTTACCTATTCATGACAGAGTGATTGATCTTGTGATTATTTCGCATCCTGAAAAAGATCATTATGCAGGGCTTATATCTGTATTAAACCAATATCGTGTACGTACGTTATTGTATAATGGGAGAGACGGACAAGGAGATTATTGGGATGAATTTGAACATCAATTGGAAGTAAACAACGTTCAAAAAATAGCAGTAAGCGCCGGTGATACTGTACAGTATGCTGACTATACTTTGAAGTTCTTATGGCCATTCTCTACAAATAATGAGTCAAATAACGACGATTCTCTGATCTTGATGTTTGAGGGGCAAGGGATAAAAACTCTTTTTACCGGTGATATTGGTTTTGCTTCGGAGAATGTCATAACCGATATGTATGACGTTACAATTGATGTTTTAAAAGTTTCGCACCATGGTTCAGTCTATGCGACGGGAACGTATTTTCTACATGAAGCGAAACCCTATGTATCGATTATTTCCGTAGGAGAAAATTCGTATGGACATCCGCATCCATCATTGATACAAAGATTACAGTCAAGTGGGAGTGAAGTATATCGGACAGATATCGATGGGGATGTTCATCTTGTATATAAGGGTGGTATACTGGAAGCGTTTTCTCAAAAATAATCAGTATAGTTGTGGTTACATAAGCAAAGATTTTCTGTATGAAGAAATTAAGAAGTTGTATAAATCAACTTTATAATCATCAGTGTATTTTAAACGGAGGAATGGTATAATGGAGCCGTTATGCGAATATTATCAAGTGAATTAAACAACAAAATTGGAGAAAAGGTTGAACTGGCAGGATGGATTGCTTCGCGAAGAGATCATGGGAAGCTTATTTTTATTGATATCCGTGATCGTGAAGGAATAACGCAAGTTGTATTCTTACCTAACAATGTCTCTGCTCATGAAGAGGCTGAAAAGTTGCGTCCCGAGTGGGTTATTCGGATTAAAGGTGATGTTGTCGCTCGTCCGGACAAGATGAGGAATCCTGATATTGTCAGTGGTAACGTCGAAGTTGTTGCGGAAGAATTGACAGTCTTAACTGAAGCTGAGACATTACCATTTGATGTTATGACAGATGGACTGGATATTGGAGAAGACTTACGTATGCAATATCGTTATCTTGATATCAGACGTCCTCGTATGGCAAAAAATTTGCGTAATCGATTTAAGGTATTGAACTTTTTTCGGTCATTTTTGGCGAATAAAGGATTTGTCGAGATTGAAACTCCTATTTTGACGAAATCGACACCGGAGGGCGCACGTGATTATCTTGTCCCATCGCGTTTACAGTATGGTTCTTTTTATGCGCTTCCGCAGGCACCGCAACAGTACAAACAGCTTTTGATGGTTGCCGGGATTGAGCGATATTTCCAAGTCGCTCGATGTTTCAGAGATGAAGACACGCGAGGAGATCGACAAGCGGAGTTTACTCAAGTTGATATGGAAATGAGTTTTGTGCAGCGTGAAGATGTTATGGAGATTATTGAAGAATTATGCACAACACTCGTTGAGACATTATATCCTTATAAGAAGATTTCACAGAAACCATGGCCGCGACTTAATTATGACGATGTGATGGAACAATATGGGACTGATCGACCAGATTTAAGAAAAGATAAGAATGATCACCATGAGCTTGCATTTGCATGGGTTATCAATTTTCCGCTTTTCGAAAAAGAGAAAAAAGATGGGCACTATTCTCCGGAACATAATATGTTTACTGCTCCACTTGATGAAGATATATCGTTGCTTGATACTGCGCCTCACACAGTAAAGTCTTGTCAGTACGATGTTGTTCTGAATGGTAATGAAATCTTTGGCGGTGCTATTCGTATCCATGATCCGAAATTGCAGGAGAGGATTTTTGAAATGATAGGCTTTACGGAGGAGAAGAAACAGCAGTTTTCTCATATGTTGAAAGCTTTTGCATATGGTGTTCCGCCTCATGGAGGTATTGCATCCGGCTTTGATCGACTTCTGATGGTTCTCGAAAATGAACTTAATATTCGAGAAGTCATTGCTTTCCCTAAGACAGGAGAGGGAAGAGATTTAATGATGGATGCACCGTCATCAGTTGATACTATGCAGTTGAATGAATTGCATATAGAAATAAAAAAGGAAGACAAAAAATAATATATGAATAAGAAAGAGAGAACGTTGATTGTTATCAAACCTGATGGTGTACAGCGTACGTTGATGGGGGAGATTATTACTAGATATGAACGTATAGGATTGAAACTGGTTGGAATAAAAATGCTTGTTCCGAGTGCTGATATGGTAGAAAAACACTATACGCTTGACCCTGAATGGAGACGGTTGGCAGGAGAAAAGACTATCAAGGCTTATCAATCGAAAGGGAAGCAACCGCCGTCAGATGATCCATTCGAAATTACAGCAAAAATTTTGGCAGGGCTTAAAAAATATATGACGAGTGGACCTGTTGTTGCGATGGTGTGGGAGGGTGTGCATGTAGTCAGTATTGTACGGAAGATCACTGGAGGCACAGAGCCACTTACATCTGATGTTGGAACTATTCGTGGAGATTATGTTCTTGATTCGTATCAATTTGCAGATACAGACGGGCGAGCTGTACGAAATTTAGTTCACGCATCAGGTTCTGTCGAAGAGGCACAAAAGGAGATAGCTCATTGGTTTGATGAAAAAGAGTTAATAAACTATCGTTTGGTTCAGGAGCAAATTTTGTATGATGTGAATATAGATGGGATTTTTGAATAGACTGCCCCGTGTTTATGATTGTATAACCTGACTGGAAAACGTATCGTGACTCAATCCTGCAATACTATTTGTGGCTATACATTCCCAGTATTTTTTTATTATGTCATTATGGTATACTGTATATGAGCTCCATTCCAGATATTTCTAGCTCAAAATCTTTCACAAGGGAGAACAACAGTACTATATGTCCTTGGACTGTAGTTGAGTTCACCCACCTGGCGATATAGCTGGGACAGATAATTGGAATGGAGCTTTTTGAATTATATAATCATGGCATGAGAAACGATAAAAGTTTATTTGATCATATTCTAAACAGGGGTCTTGCACATGTAGTGCGATTTAACAGCAATCCTCAACATTTTTCAGAGTCTGTTGCGGAACATTCGTTTTACGTTACTTATTTTACCACTATTATCGTTCATCTTCTGGAATCGATTGAAGAAAATATTGATAGTGAACGGGCAATGATGATTGCACTTATTCATGATATGGAAGAAATGTTCAGTGGAGATATTTTGACACCGTTCAAACACCACAATAAACACGTTTCAGAAGCTATCAAGAAAGTAAATGAAGAGATGATTCCTGAAGCCTTTGATGGACTACCTGATGCATTGAAGCAAAAATTTGTTACTTTATGGATGGAAGACGCAAGGCAGGAAACGAAAGAAGCGTGTGTGGTGAAGATTGCGGACAAGCTTGCATTGATTTCAAAATGTTACGAAGAGATAAAAGCGGGGAATACATTTTTTGAACCGATTTATAAAAAAGAATTAGAAAAATTGTATACGAGAGAAGAAGTTTGGTGGCAAAGAATCAAACACGAAATTTTACCTATTGTTTCTGAAAAGTCTGCTTAAGGAATAAATATCTTATCGCAAATTTTATGTTTTATTGTGTCATATTTTATATGGCACTTTTTAATGTGTAGGTTTTTAAAACCTTTTTTTATGGAAGAGATTATTCAAAAAGACTTTAACAATAAAACGTATAATTACGTGTCAATGGTTTTATTTTTTTTGCTCTCTTCGAGGAGTTTTTTCTGCTCTTGTTCTTCTTTTTTGATCGTTTTTTCTGCTACTTTTCTTTTGACGTAAAAATTCATGAGAGAGAAATTAATGGTTCCTATAAAGATAATGCCAATCGCATTTACTACGAAAAGCAAAAACGCGTTACTAACGATGCCCCAGTCGAGCATCGCGATGCCAATACCAGTGACGGCCAGGGGAGGAATAAGTGCAACAGAGATTGCGATACCGGGCAATGTTTCGTTGAGTCGCGGTTTTACCAAGGCGAATGATGCGGCAAATCCTGCAATAATGGCAATGACAGCGTATGCGAGAGATGGTTCTGTCCTTGCAATGATTTCAGGATTGAGAACAATTTTATGGTTTACGACAAAGAACAGTGCAGGGAGTATTGCCGCTCCGATGCTGATAATAATCGATTTCAGGATGGTTGAGGTTGACCGAGAAATTAGTTTTGCGTCAGACATTGTAATACCGAGTGCAAGGCTTAAAATAGGAGACAGGATTGGCGCAACCAACATACTTCCGATGATAACAGCTCCGCTTCCTAATAACAGTCCGAATGTTGCCATCAAAACAGATAGAACAATCATCAGGAAAAAATCAGAAGAAGGGGTACTGGTACTAATCAATCGTTCTACGGCATTCGATTTATCTTCTTCTGATAAATTTTCAAATAAAGAAATAAACATATACCAAGTTTAGCATATTCTGTTTTTCAAAAAAAGAATGCATACAGTACAGTACTTCTCATATACTTTATTATCTGTTAAGATAATCACATATATGGATAATATAAATGCGCAAATACATATTTTGATAGCGGAAGATGAAATGGCAATGGGAAGGGCTCTCCAAATGAAGTTGCAACATATGGGATTTGTCGTTGAATCGGTTTTAAACGGAGAAGAAGCTCTACAGGCACTTGAGGTAAAACAATTTGAATTGTTATTATTGGATCTTATGATGCCGCTTGTTGATGGTTTTCGTGTGTTGACCACAATGAATGAAAAAAACTTGAAGGTTCCCGTGATCGTTATGTCAAATCTTGGGCAAACGGACGATATTAAACGAGCGAAAGAAATGGGAGCAGTTGGATATTTTATAAAGTCAGAGACACCCATTAAAGATTTGGTAACAGAAATTGGGAAAGTCTTGGGCTTATAAAAAGTTATTACCACTCTTTTTTTTGGCTACGTATCAAATGGCGTGCTATACTGTATACAGTTAATGTAAAGAGCAAATAATGATGATGAGCACGACGAGTGTTTTTGTTAGTTTTCGATATACAGAAATAGGTATCTATATTGATGGAGGAGACGCTTCTTCCGGTGGAAAGCAGTCAAGGCGTGTTTTTGTGGTTGAAGACGAGCAAATCATGGCGCGGACATTGGAGTTAAAATTAAATCGATCGGGATTTGAGGCAAAATCTGCATTTGATGGAGCGACTGCTTTAAATATACTCAAAGATGAAAAGTTTGATCTTATCTTATTAGATTTAGTTATGCCGAAGGTTGATGGATTTGCTGTGCTTTCGGAATTGAAGGCTCGTGGTAACAAAACGCCGGTTATTGTGATTTCTAATCTTGGACAAGAAGAGGATATAGAACGAGCGAAAAAACTTGGTGCAAAAGAATATTATGTAAAATCGTATACATCCGTTTCCCAGATTATTGATCATGTAAAAGAAACGCTTAATGCATAGTAAGGTAATGATACATATATAAATATGGAACTGACAGATAAAAATATAAGAGAAGTTTTAATAGAAGGAGCTTATGTTGCTGAAGAAGATATGCAGCAATCCGAGAAAGCTTCGAAAGCGCATCATACGTCTTTGATGGAAGAATTGTTAATGGCTGGACTTGTTACCAAGGACTTACTTGGGCAGGCGGTGGCGGAGCATCTGGGTATTATTTACGCTGATCTCAACTCACACCAACCACCGCGTGAGCAGGTTTTAAAAATTCCTGAAGTTTTCGCAAAAAAATACAAAGTTGTTTTATTTCAAGAGGAGGACAAGACTGTGACCATTACGAGTGATTCTCCAGAAGCGAAAGGATTGCAAAAAGAAATCGAAAAGCTATTTAAAGGGAAGAAGATCATCTATGCATATTCGTTGAGTGATGATATAGATTTGGCATTTGTTCATTATCGAAAGGCGCTTGAGACGAGGTTTAGTAAAATTATTAAGAAACAAAATCGTGTTGCTCCGGAGATTCTTGAAGAAATTCTCGATGACGCAGTTATTTACCGAGCATCTGATATTCATTTTGAACCGCAAGAAATAGAAGTGGTTATTCGTTTTCGTATTGATGGTATTTTGGAAGAAGCAGGTAGAGTTGCAAAGGAATATTATGAAGGTGTCTTGAATCGTATCAAAGTGCAATCGCATCTTCGTACAGATGAACACTTTACAACGCAAGACGGTGCAATCAGGCGTGTGACTGAAAGAGGACATTCAGTCGATTTGCGTGTTTCTATTATTCCTACGATTGATGGTGAAAAGGTTGTTATGCGGTTACTTGCTGCATACGTAAGAGGTTTTACTATGAGTGATGTCGGTTTAGGTTATACTGATCAAAAAAAGTTACTTGACGCATCGCATAAGCCATTCGGTATGATTTTGGTTACTGGACCGACCGGATCTGGTAAAACCACCACTCTTTATAGTGTTTTGAAGTTATTAAATCGACCCGAAGTCAATGTAACGACCATTGAGGATCCTGTCGAATATAAAATTCAGGGAGTCAATCATATTCAGGTAAATGAAGCAACTGGATTAACCTTTACGAAAGGATTACGTTCCATTGTACGTCAAGATCCCGACATTATTCTTGTTGGTGAGATTCGAGACCTTGATACCGCAGAAATTGCGGTTAATGCCGCGCTGACAGGACATTTATTGCTTTCAACATTTCATGCGAATGACGCCTCAACATCCGTTCCTCGTCTTTTGGATATGGGTATAGAGCCGTTTTTGCTTGCTTCGACGCTTGAGCTTATTATTGCACAACGGCTTGTTCGTCGACTTTGTGAGAATTGTCGATATAGTAAGATGATTGACAGAAATGATCTAAAAAGATGGATTCAAAATCCTGAAGCATATTTTCCGCAAGAAAAAATTACGGTATATGAAGGAAAAGGATGCAACGTTTGCAATGAAACGGGGTTTAAAGGAAGAATTGCGATTTTCGAATTTATTCAGACCAGTCCGGAGATACAAGATCTTATTTTAAGTAATCCGTCGACAAAACAGTTATGGGATCTTGCGAAGTCGCAAGGAGCTCATTCGCTTTTCGAGGATGGCATCGAAAAAGTTAAACAAGGTATTACGACTGTGCAAGAATTGTTGCGGGTTGCCGCTCCGCATTACTTTAAAGATCGTCACGATGACGAAAAATAAAAAACCATTTTTCCAAAAAATAAAAGATCTTTTACTCTCTGAACGAGGTGGTAAGAGCACTGGTATGTTCGCCAATTTTGGGATTTCCGAGGAACGGGAATATTTTATTGAAAACCTTGCGATGCTTATTTCATCTGGTATGAGTATTCTATCCGCTATCGATGCTATACGAGCCGAGATGAGATCAACTCGTATGCGTCATGCTCTTACTGACATCAGAGATGATGTTGACGCCGGTTTTACGATTTGGCGGGCTCTTGATAGAACAAAACTGGTAAAGCCGCATGTCATTTCTCTTATCAGAATTGGAGAAGAAGCGGGACGATTAACTGAAAATTTAAAGGTTGTTGTCGCTCAACAGCGAAAAGACAGTTCCTTCAGGTCTAAGTTGCGTTCAGCAATGATGTATCCAATCCTCGTTCTTGTCGTAACTCTCGTTGTCGGTATTGGTATTGCATGGTTTATTTTGCCTCGTCTTACCAATGTTTTTTCATCAATGCATCTCGAATTGCCTCTTTTTACGAGGATTTTGATTTGGGTTGGTACTGTGTTACAGTCATACGGAATCATTATCATACCTGTTTTTTTAGTTGTGCTTTTTGTGCTTGGTTATTACATCTTTATATATCCAAAAACAAAGTTTATTGGTGAGATCATTTTAGCCCACATACCGGGGGTAAAGACACTTATTATGCAAGTCGAAGTGTCACGGTTTTGTTATGTGTTGGGAACATTGCTTAATTCAGGTATGCCTGTCGTGGAATCATTAAATTCTCTTAAAGACGCTACGACATCGATTATGTACGGTAAGTTTTATTCATATTTACGAGAAAGCATTGAAGAAGGAAGGACATTTCAGCAAAGCTTTGGAACATATCCGAAGTCAATCAAAATTGTACCTCGGCCTGTTCAGCAGATGATTATTGCAGCTGAAAATTCAGGAACGCTTGCCGATACGCTAATTCGAGTTTCGGAAATTTTTGAAGAAAAAACGGAAACTACAACAAAAAACCTTTCGGTTATTATGGAACCGATGTTGCTTTTCATTGTATGGGGTGGTGTTGTTGGTGTCGCTTTGGCTGTCATTATGCCGATTTACAGTTTGATCGGTGGATTAAATAAGGCAAAAACCGCACCCGCAAAACCACCTGTCAGTCAGCCTGTTCCTACTGCGAGTGGTACTCCAGGAGGACATTCTTTGCCTGTGACAGAAGCGCCTGCCACTGCTCCCGCACAGCCCGTTCTATTGGTTGAGATTCTTGAAACACCGGAAGGTTCATTGAACGTGAGAAGTGCTCCTGGTGTTGATGGAAATGTTGTTGCTCGTGTTTATGCGGGAGAAGTGTATGAATATCAGGAAGAGCAAAACGGATGGTACAAAATTATTTTACTTGATGGTAGCACGGGTTGGGTTTTCGGTAACTATGCGAGTCCAACACAGTAATAACGTAAGTTTATTATATCATTACAATGTATTTTTCTTCTAAAAAAGGTTTTTCTCTTCTTGAAATGCTGCTTTCTATAGCAATCATTTCTTTGATAGGAGGGTTAAGTTTACCTATTTATTATTCTTTCCAAGCGAGGAATGACCTTGATCTTGCAACTGACGTTATTACTCAGGTGGTTCGGCGAGCAGAAATACTTTCTCGAACTATGACATATGACGATGGATGGGGGGTTTATATAACTTCCGGCACTGCTACCTTGTTTAAAGGTAGTGACTATACAAGTAGAGATACATCATATGATGAGATATCCAGTATTGCACCAAGCGTTCAGATAAGCGGAGGTGCGGTTGAGATCACTTTCATAAAGATGACAGGGAATCCTATCTCGGCGCCAATCACTATCACTTTAAACTCTACAAGCGCAAACAATATCAGTATAATTACTATTAATGAGAAAGGGACTATCAGTTTTTAGAAAAGATAAAAACATAAGTTCGTTTCGAGAAAAGTTTTTTTTCTATTTTCGTCGAAATGAAGGAATGAATTTGATTGAGGTTATCCTTGCAGGATCGATTTTTGTTATTGGTGTAACTGCCTTGGTAAGTATGTTGTTATACGGTCAAGAAGGTACTGTCTCCGGAGGGGAACAGTCTCGTGCGGTTTTTTTAGCTGAAGAAGGACTCGAAGCGATACGTAATATTCGTGATGAAGCATGGAATGAAATAGAAGCCGGTACAGGAGCGGTTATGGTAGGCGGAAGTGAATGGGTATATGTACCTGGACCGGGGGAAGTTATAGACAGTTTTTATACACGGACAGTAACTATCGAAGATGTGTGTCGAGATAGTAGTAATCTTATTGTTGATTGTCCTGGAAGTTATACTGATTTGTATACTAAAAAAGCGACAGTCGATGTTACGTGGAAAAAACGTGGAGTTGATAGAGATGTAGAACGAGTGACATATCTTACGAATTGGGCATCAAGAGATTGGGTACAGACTGATTGGGGCGGAGGGCCAGGACAAGCGCTATGGTCTGATGTAACAAAATATGATACGGATCTCGCAATAGCTGAAAGTGAATCTGCGGGGCAGATACAGCTTACTCGCGAGGTGGGTGTTGTATCCGCTTCGTGGGATTTCGAAGTGGCTGATGATTATACATATACTCCTGCCGACATTGAGGTTGCTGGTGGATATGCGCAACTTAAAGGTGATTTTACGGAGTATACCAATACATGGCCGTTCGATGTTGCGGGAAATTATACGTATGATTCGGGATTGATGGCAGTTTCAGGTGGTTCTGCTGTATTGATTAACGTTCCTGCCAGTTCTACGACTACGTGGACATTCGATACTCCTGGTGAATATACATACGATCCAGCAAAAATAGGAGTCTCCGGAGGTTTGGCGAGTATGAAAAAAACATATGACGTTAATACAAAAGGGATATGGCATCTTAATGACGCAGTCGGTGCTACAGAAATTTCTGATGATTCTATTAATGCTAACAATCTTATAATTAATGGCAATCCGACATTGGGAGCTGGAGGGAAGTATGGTACCGGTGTTTTGTTTGATAGTAATGGTGATTATGGTGAAATAATTGATGCAAATCAGACAGGACTTGATGTGACGGGACCACTCACGATTGATGCATGGGTCAAGAAGGCTGCTTATTCTGGTAGCGATTATATCGTTCGCAAGTGGACATCGAGTAATAACAGATCTTATTATTTGTTAGTTACGAATACTGGAGCGTTGCAATTTTATGTACGTAATGGTGGTACACAAGGAGCAATCACATCTTCTGCGGGAGTGGTTCCTGTTGGTACATGGGTACATGTCGCTGCGGTATATGACGGATCTTTCCTCCGACTTTTTGTTAACGGGATAGGTGTTGCATCCGCGGTACCATATTCTGCCGATATTCAAGATGGTACCGCCCCGTTTAATATTAGTTATAGCGGCACGAGCAGTTTTAATGGAACGATTGATGACTTGCGAATTTCGTCGACAGCACGGTGGACGAGTAATTTTACGCCTCCCTCTCAAGCGTATGGAGAATATGCAACTGATAAACCGACAACTTTACCGACGTCGTCTGTCACCGCGCCGTATGTTTCTCAATGGACTAGTTTTACAGAGACAGCGACAAAGAATGGTGGAGAGATATATTACCAGTTATCAGATGATGATGGTTTGACGTGGAAGTATTGGGCAGGGAGTAGCTGGAGTGCTGCCGGAGTTAGCGACTATAATACGGCGACGGTGATAAATACCAATATCACGAGTTTTTCTGTCAGTAATAAAAAAATTATTTGGAAAGCATTCTTTGTAAGTAACGGTACTCAAGAAGTAATCTTGGATACTGTGTCGATTGCATATTCGAATGGTACTTCCGGATATGCAACAAACTCTCCTCCAATCTATCCAACAGCATCGTTTGAGCAACCAGAACTTACGGAGTGGGTAAGTTTTTCCGAGACAGCGACAAAGAATGGCGGAGAGATATATTACCAGTTATCAGATGATGATGGTGCGATATGGCAATATTGGGATGGAGACAGTTGGGCGGTTGCAGGGAACAGTGATTATGATACTGCGACAGATGTTAATGCCAATATTCGTGAATTCTCTACAACAAACAAAAGCATTTTATTTAAGGCATTTTTTGAGAGCGATGGAACACAGGAGGTTTCTCTCGATGGCGTTACTGTAGGCTACTATGCAGCGCCAGATGTTTATACACAAGGATTATGGCATTTGGATGAATCAAGCGGTTCTTTTATTGATGATTCAGGCAATGGTAACCATTTGACAGTAAACGGTAATCCTACGTATGCTGTCGCGGGAAATTTTGATACGGCGATTAATTTTGACTCGAGTGGAGATTATGGATCCGTCGATGATTCGTCCCAAACAGGGCTTGATGTAACAGGGGCATTAACTATCGATGCGTGGGTATATCGACTCGCGAACAACAGTGGTGACTATATCATTCGCAAATGGACTTCTGGCAATGATCGGTCATACCGATTATATACGCAAACGAGTGGAAGATTTATTTTCGAAGTACAAAACGGAGGTTCAAATGCGGTTATTACTTCAAATAGCGGAGTTTTGAACCCCAATGAATGGCATCATATCGCTGCGGTTTATGACGGATCATATCTGCGTCTTTTTGTTGATGGGACATCTGTTGCAACGCCTATTTCATATTCGGACGGTATTCAGGATGGTGGGGCTCCTTTATGGTTAAGTAGTAGTGGTTCTGGTAGTTTTACCGGGTATATCGATGAAGCGAGAGTTTCAAATATTGCACGATGGATAAGTGATTTTACACCATCTGCTATTCCGTATAGCAACGTTGCTTCATATCCTTTAGACGGACCGTCAATTAATCCAAACAATTCTTTTGAAGCGGCAACCGTAGAGGAATGGAACGCTTTTATCGAAGAAGCTGAAAAGAATGGTGGAGAGATATATTATCAGTTATCAGATGATGATGGTGCGATATGGCAATATTGGACAGGCAGCAGTTGGACGGTTGCGGCAGGTCCGGTCGATTATAATACCGCAGAAGAAGTAAATATCAATATTGCCGATTTTTCGACATCCAATAGCAAGATTATGTTTAAAGCATTCTTAGTAGGGGATGGGATGCAGCTTGTTCGATTGGATACGGTACGCGTAGCATACACGAGTCAAGGAGGTTCTTATTATGGAAATCAATTTTTGACAACAAGTATTAATCCAAGCTCTTCAATCAATAATGACAATCGAAAATTAAGTTACCGATTTACCGCGCAATCGAGTAAAACAGTTGATAGAGTCAGTATTTATCAAGAAGCTTCCAGTGGTACGAGTACGTTCCGGGTTGGTATACAAGTTGATGATGGAAGTGGTAATCCTTCAGGAACGTTTTTAGGGTCTGCAACGTATAGTGGTGGAAATGGATGGAATACAATAAATATTTCCCCTGATGTTGATGTAACTTCAGGGGGGACGTATCACATTGTTATTGAGCGTGATAGTGGATCTGGTTCTCGACAATATCGCTACTCACTTCCTGACAATAATATAACTTCATATGACAATACTGATGACGTTGCTATGGATGTTTTATGGACGGCGAATGGAGGTGGAAGTTGGATTGTGCAAGGGTGGCAGCCGATTTATATTTTGCAGTTTACTGATGGTTTTTCGGATGGGAACCCATATTATGATTCTTTGCAAGATGATACGACATATACCGTCATTTATGGGAATCAGCAATTCGGAGAAAATTTTACAGTGACAGGAGGGGATAAACAAGTTTCTGCTCTTGGATTTTATGTACGCAAAAGATCATCTGGTATTCCTGAAGATGATTTGTATGCAACGGTATATGATATGTCTCTTGGAGAAGATATTGATTCGGGTGTTGTTGTCCCTGCCGGTGCGATATTACAGACTTTCAGTTGGCAGAGTCTGCATTTTGCGGCGAATCTAACATTGACGGATGGACACCAATATCGAATTTCATTAAGTTCCCCGAATACGACGATAACAAATGGATATGATATATATGTAATGCAGACGGCAAACAGTAGTATTTATTATAACACCGGGTATGGAGAAACATTGGCGCGATATTGTCGTTCTACGACAGGTGGTAGTAGTTGGACGTACTACAATTATTATGATATGGCATTTCGGTTTATCGATTATAGCGCGGCTTCATCATTATATTCTGAGTTAGGTTATCTTATCTCTTCGGCTCTCGATATGGGAGATGTGTCGCCCGTGCAAGCGATTGAGTGGGATGAGAGTATCCCTACATGCATACCGCAATGTGAGATTAATGTGCAGGTACGAACGGCACCGGATAGTGGTGGCGTTCCAGGATCATGGACTGATTGGTATGGCTCTGCGGGAGCAGGGTCGTTTTTCGCGACATCGACGGGTTCAATAATCCCGAGCGCAATAAATGGCAATAGATGGGTACAATACAAAGCAACACTTATCGGGGATGGAGCAGATACGCCTATTTTAGAAGAAATGCGTATAAATTATCGTTAAGCGTTTATGCATCATAGAGCATTGAAATTACAAAGAAATAAACAAGGATTTACCTTAATAGAATTGTTATTATATATTGGTATTTCCGCAGCGATGCTTACGATTGTCATTTCATTTTTATCTGTTTTGATGCAATCACGTATAAAGAATCAAACAATTGCTGAAGTTGAGCAACAAGGTGTACAGGTATTGCAATTGATAGACCATACCATTCGTAATGCGGAGGGTGTAATAGCTCCGCTTTCAGGAACGACTGATAGTATATTACAACTTGATGTCCTTGATGTTTCAGCTGATCCGACTATTTTCGATGTTTCTGGTGGTTCGATTCGAATTACCGAAGGAGTAGGAAGTCCGATCGTATTAACATCGCCGCTTGTAACTATTACTAATATGCAGTTTACCAATTTATCTCGTACAGGAACGCCGGGGACAATCAGGATTTCTTTCACTTTGTCTCGCGTAAGTGTTGATGGAAAAAGTGAATACAATTATTCAAAGGAATTTTATGGGAGTATGAGCATAAGGAGATAGTACGAAAAACATGATTCGTTTTGAATTTTGGAATCAAGAAACTTGTTTTTGAATTTTAATGTTTGATACATGATATAATAAAAAATATGAGCAAAAGAGGAGGATTTATTACTCTCATGAGTGTCATCATTATGGTTGCCGTTGCTGCTTCTCTTGCAATATCGGTTATTTTGATGGGAGTTGATTCTTTACGGACTGGTCAGTCTATTGAAGCAGCCAATGAGGCAACTGCTATTGCTGATGCATGTGCTGAAGAATCGCTTGAACAAATTAGAGTGTATAATTTTATAGGAACTCAAAATTTAACGATTGGCAGTGGAACGTGTTCATATACGATTACAAATGATGGTGGAGAAAATAGAACAATTGAGATATCAGCAGTGGCGTTGTCTGTTACTCGGCGTGTTCGTATTATTACGGACGTCATCACTCCTGAAATTCATATTGCAACCTGGCAAGATGTTACATCATTTTAACAAAGACAGGTTTTGTATAAAAATGCGTGCTATTATTAATTGTAAGAAAGTAGATACGAGATAAAGGCATGTATACATCTCATTCTTCAAAAGATCAAGCTTCTGCAGAATTAGTTTCAAAAAATTCTTTTTTCCGTACAGTTATCTTGCTTATTATTATTGCTATTTTAGTTGGTATTTTTGTTTTTCTAAAGACACCAACATTACAACGTTTAGGTCGAAAACATGATACTCAACGGTGGGCTGACGTTAATATTGTTTTGAATACCTTTTATGCGTATTTTCTTGAGCATAAATTTTTCCCACCCAATGTAGATGACAACTTACGTATTATCGGTACAGCGTATGATGGTTGCAGTGTTATATGTGGTGGTAAAGAAGGTACTCCTCTGGAATTAATTCATAGTGGTACGGGGTTTGATAATGGAATATATCAAAATATTGTATATAACAAGAGCAGTAATGCTTTGGTGCTGGAAGATTCGGAAAAACCTGGAGTATACACATCTCCGATTGTTGATGCAGATCTTGTCTCGACATGGGATTTTTTAGGATGGACTCCGTATGCTCCTTATGGGAAAGAGTTACTTGACGAAGGAGTTAAAGAAGATGGATATATCGAAGGGGATGTTGATATGGACAAAACAGTAACACTTTTTCATTTTAATGATCTAATCGGGTCTACGATTTTTTATGACTCTTCAGGAAGTTACTTAGACGGTTTATGTCTCGGATCAATGTGCCCGACAGGAGGCGCAGAAGGGGTTTTTCACGGAGCAGTTTTATTCGACGGTGGTGATCTTCTCGCTGTTCCTCATGATGAGCGGTTTAATGCTATCCAAGGGTTTACTTTTTCAATGTGGGTGCTACCATATTCATTCCCTCGTTATGCGCCGATAATGTTGAAAACAAGTGATGATTCTTTTAATGATGGATATGGTATGTATTATGATGGCGATACTAATGATTTGTGTGTATTTGTATCTGGAAATTCTTTATCAGTCGTGTGTAGCCCTTTTTCTCGTCGTGGTGCATTTTCACAGATAGGTGGAACGTATGATGGGCATAAATTGTCACTTTATATAAACGGAGAGGAACGGGGAAGTACTGTCGTTGACGGTAATTTTAAGGCAAATGATATGCCGCTTTTAATTGGAGGAGGGGATAATACTACTGGCTGGCATGGGTTGATAGACGAATTTGTTTTTTTTAATAAGGCAATTACTGCTCGCGAGATGGAATCAATATATACAAGAGGTGTTATGACAGTAAAATATCAAGTTCGTTCATGTACCAATAATTCATGTAGCGAGGTGCAATTTGTAGGGGCTGACAATAGAACGGATACGTATTTTTCAGAAAGTGACAATAAGAATCCATCTTTTTCCCAAAGACGGTTATTCGTCCTATCAGATAGTAGATATTTTCAATATAGAGTATATTTTGAAACCACTGATAAACGATTTTCCCCTCGAGTTGGTGCTATACAAATAGGATATGGTTATGGTGGAGTGAATGGTGAACAAACTGCCGAACAGTGTGTAAATTTGTCGCCGTTTTTAGAAGGAAAATTTATAGACAAATTACCGATTGATCCTAATACAGGAACAGTGCACAGAACACAGTATGCTATAAAAAAAACTACGAGTGGGCGTATCTATGTTGAAGCGTGTTACCCGGAAGGAGATACTACTATCAGGGTAGTGAAGTAATTCTAATTTCTTTTTATTTACTGTATTATTATATGTAACAAATAATGATTTTTTATCGATATGTTTGGATATACACGTTTTAAAAAAAACATTGGAAATAATAGAAAAAAATTTTTTCGCAAAAAGGAAGGTTTTACCTTACTCGAAATTCTTTTAGTAGTAACCGCTATTTCCATTCTTGCGAGTGTGGCCATTATGGCGATTAATCCCGCTTATCAATTAAAAAAGGTGCGGGATTCGCAGAGGGTGGCTGATATTCAAACACTTGCGAATGCCATTTATCAATATGCGGTTGATAATGGTGATATCCCTTCTTCAATTGACACGATATTGCGTATTTTAGGAACCGATACAAACGGATGTAACGTAAACTGTGGTGGTGTCGCAGGAGATGTCACAGTATTTTCCAGTCCGTAAAGTAGCCTGAAACAAATTCTCATATCATGAGCTGTTTGTAATATTTTGGAAGAGTTTATTTCGAGCCTCATATGTTTTTTTCGCAGCATCAATATGAGATTCTTGCATTACTCTTCTTTC
>JAZDFH010000055.1:0-3231 GCA_043808035.1 bacterium
CGGAGGTCATGGTCAATATGGTCACTGTGTTCTTATTCTTGAGCCACTCGCACGGGGAGAAGGGTTTAAGTTTGAAAATAAAATCAAAGGTGGAACAATTCCAAGTGAATTTATCCCCTCTGTTGAAAAAGGTGTTATTGAAGCAATGGATAAAGGTGTTCTTCTTGGATTCCCCATGACCGACATGAAAGTGTCTCTTATTGATGGAAGTTATCATGATGTCGACTCTTCTGATATTGCATTTAAGGTGGCTGGGTCTATGGCTCTAGTGGACGGCGCCAAAAAAGCAGGACTCACACTCCTTGAGCCCATCATGAAGCTTGAGGTTACGGTGGGAGATGACTTTATGGGCGTTGTCATTGGAGATTTGTCAAGCAGAAGAGGAAAAATCCTAGGAACAGATAAACGGGGTAAGTCTACCATTATTAGAGGTAATGCGCCTTTATCAGAGTTATCAGGGTATGTTACTGTTCTTCGATCCCTCACACAAGGACGCGGTATTTCCTATATAGAACCTTCCCACTACGAGGAAGTGCCATCTGGTGTGCTCAAAAATCTCTTGGAAAGACACAGCTCTGCAAAAGCATAAACAGCCATGAAGACGTTGATTGTTTCTGATGTGCATCTGTATCATGTGTTCGATGAAAAAAAGTTTCTTTTTTTAAAAAAACTTTTTTCTTCCGTCGATACCATTATTTTAAACGGTGATTTTTGGGATGGGTACCGAACTACATTTGATGCATTTATTTCTTCTCCTTGGAAAAGTCTCTTCCCTCTTTTGAAAAAGAAAAAAACCATTTATTTATATGGAAATCACGACCAGAAGTACTTTGCAAATAAACGTGTTTCTTTATTTTCTCATGAACAAAAAGAAAGTCATTTGATTACAGTCAATCAACAGACATACCATATAGAGCATGGCCACCTTCTTTACAAAACAATTGATATTATCTATTCTCTGTCTCGAACAGCGTTATACATAATAAACAATGTTTCTCAGCGAGGAGAAAATGTTCTTACAAAAATAGGAAGTCCACACAATATTATTATTAAGAAAGGGAATGAAAAAATAAAGAAAATATTACGAGAAAAACAGTTTCCTCACTGGTATATCTGCGGGCACACCCATTATACGGAGGTTGATAAAAAAAACAAATTTGCCAACTCAGGATTTATCCAATTTGGCAAAGCTTCTTATCTTATAATAGATTCCTCCGGTCTTTCCCTTCATACAAAAAAATATTAAAGGCCATCTATAGTAAAATGGTCATTGACAGAGTGAACGTTTGTTTACTATACTGTGAACGATTGTTCAATTAATATAAATATTATTTATATTCCTATGAAAGACCGTCTCTCAGTTCTCAAACGCTTCTACAAACGATATAATAGGCTCCCTTCTTATTCTGAAATGTTAAAACTTTTTAATGTATCGTCAAAAAATGCAGTATTTAAAATAATACAAAAATGGATTGAGGAGGGCTTCCTACAAAAAGATCTCCATAACAAGCTCGCTCCCACCTCTCGATTGTTTGCCCTTCCCTATCTTGGCGTTATTAAGGCTGGATTTCCCATTCTTGCGGAGGAAAATCGTGAATATCTCTCTCTTGATGATTATCTCATTGGAGACCCAAATTCTTCATTTCTTCTGAAGGTAAGTGGAGATTCTATGGAAGGGGTGGGCATTTTTGAAGGGGACATTGTCATAGTAGAGCGAAAAAAAGAAGCATCTCTCGGAGCAATAGTATTGGCTCAAATTGATCGTGAGTGGACTCTTAAAATTTTGCGTCGCAATCGTACTACCCGTAGATATTATCTCGTAGCCGCAAATCCCAAATATCCAGATTTTTATCCCCATGAGGATTTACAAATATTTGGAACAGTGAAAGCGGTTGTACGTAAGTTTAATTAAAAATAAAACTCTAAACCCTCATTTTAAATCCTAATCAAATAGATACAAAATCTCAAATTTCTAAAAAAATGCTATGCAATTTTTGTTTGGTCTTATTTAGTATTTCTAACTTGTTTAGGGTTTATAGTTTGGAGTTTCTTATTAAGGATGTATTTTATATGTTCTCTCATTATTCTTGGCCTGAGGCAATTCTTCATATAGACGGAGATGCTTTTTTTGCCTCCGTAATGCAGTCGGTGAACTCAAGCCTCAAAGGCAAACCCATCGCCACAGGAAAAGAGCGTGGTATCGCCACCGCTTTTTCTTATGAAGCAAAACGAATGGGAGTACGTCGCGGCATGACTCTCTCTCAAATTAAAAAAGTGTGCCCGAGTTGTCTTTACATAGAAACAGACTACGATTTGTGTAATCTTGTTTCACAGCGCATGTTTAGTATCATAAAAAACTATTCTCCCACGGTAGAGAAATATTCAATTGATGAGGGGTTTGTTGATATTAAGGGACTCCGGCGAATGCATAGAAAAACATATGAAGAAATAGCCCTCGCAATAAAAAAAGAGATCGAAGAAAAGCTTGACATCACTGTGTCTGTCGGCCTCTCTATTAATAAGTCTCTTGCAAAGCTTGCTTCTTCTTTTCGCAAACCATCCGGATTTACTCCTGTGCAAGGAAAACATATTGAGTACCTTCTTAAGCAATGCACTACACAAAATATCTGGGGATTAGGCCCAAACACCGCAGCTTATCTCGCAAAACATAACATTAAAACAGCACTTGAATTTGCATCCCTTTCTGAAGAATTTATTCTTTCTCACTTGTCTAAGCCCTACTTTGAAATCTGGCAAGAATTAAGAGGAGTAAAGGTATTTACTCTTGATACGCAACCGAAGGATACGTATAAATCAATATCTAAAACAGAGACGTTTACTCCCCCAACAAACAATAAAGAACTTCTCTGGAGCTATCTTTTTCGTCATATAGAGGATGCATTCGGCAAAGCACGCAGATATAAATATGCCGTAGGTACGATATCTCTTTTCCTCAAAACGCAACAATTTTCCTACCGTGCTACGGAGTGCAAGTTCGCCGCCTCAACAGCTTATCCACTTCTTGTGAGGACTGAGCTTCGTCAGGCATTTGAACGCATTTACACTTCTTCTTATATCTACCGCACCACCGGCTGCACAATCAGTAATCTCACCGATGCTGCAATCGTCCAAGATTCCCTTTTTACCGACCAGTCAGTACAAACCAAAACGCAAAAACTCTATTCTGTTTTGTCATTGGTTAAAAATGTAAACTTCGGCACAACGCTCATT
>JAZDFH010000056.1:0-5900 GCA_043808035.1 bacterium
CAAAGAAATCACATCTTTGCTTCGTTCGTCGCTTTTGTTAAACTTGAGTATACAAGACTTCATGACGGCGTATCGTGGTATGAACAAAAGGCGGTTTATGCCAGAATGGGGACGAGATTTGCGTTGAGTGCGTAAGTCCTAGTATCATTATAATTGAACGAATGCGGATTTATATCTCCAGTTATTTTTCCAGTCCCCCCATAACCCAACCATCTTGTAGCTGTCCCTGAAGAAGAATTAATACCTTGGACTCCATTAACATTGAGACCTATGCCAATATCAGATACCGCAGTCCTTTGATATATATTGTTGTTAAGTAAAAAACTGTCTTGCTTCGGGGCAGGATATGTTACTGCATAGACAACATTACTTTTTAGAAAAAAAAGTCCTAATAGTAAAAAAAATATAATAAATCTTTTATTCATAAAATATTGATATTGTCTGCATTAAATATATTATCTGAAGCCTACTTCCTCAATGTCTTCTGCAAATACCTCCCCGTAAAACTTCCCCCTGTTTGTGATACTTCCTCTGGTGTTCCACATGCAACAACCTCGCCTCCCTTTTCTCCCCCTTCCGGGCCAAGATCAATGATCCAGTCCGCACACTTAATAACATCGAGATTGTGTTCGATAACCACGATCGTATTTCCTCTATCAATAAGACGTTGCAAGACATCCAATAGTTTTCGAACATCTTCAAAATGCAACCCCGTTGTTGGCTCATCAAGTAGATATAATGTCCGATGAGTATCACGTTTGCCAAGTTCCGCTGCCAATTTCACTCGTTGCGCCTCCCCACCGGAAAGCGTTGTAGCCGATTGCCCAAGTTTTAAGTATCCAAGCCCAACTTCATTCAAAATTCCCAACCGTTCATACAACCACGGAATATCTTTAAAAAACTCCGATGCTTCTTCGATAGTCATTTCAAGCACATCATAAATTGTCTTTCTCCTATAACGAACCTCCAAAGTTTCCTTATTGAACCGTTTTCCATGACATGCATCACACGTCACATACACGGTTGGCAAAAAATGCATCTCTATTGCTGTCACGCCATGACCTTCGCATTGTTCACACCTCCCTCCACGCACATTAAAGCTAAATCTTCCCGGTTTCCAACCACGAATACGAGCATCTTCTGTCGCAGAGAAAAGATCTCGAATATGGGTCCATGAGCCAACATATGTTGCGGGGTTTGAACGAGATGTCCTGCCAATAGGCGATTGATCAATAGTAATAATCCGGTTAATATGTTCCAATCCCGTAATCGATTTATGCGCTCCTACCTTGTGATTTGCATAATTAAATCTATTCGCAAGCGCTTTATAGAGTATGTCATTAATTAATGTGCTTTTCCCCGATCCTGATACTCCCGTAATTGCAGTAAACCGTTGAAATGGAATTTTGACTTCAATATCTTTTAAGTTGTTTTGTGTAGCTCCCTTGATTCTAAGAAACGCCGTTTTCTCCGAGACGCTGCGACGTTTTTTAGGGGCAGCAATCTTTTTATCCCCTCGCAAATAATCCAACGTAAGAGACTTCTGCTTTTTATCCGAAAATATCGCAGGAACGATTCCTTGAGCGACAATAGTTCCACCATGTACCCCTGCCGCAGGACCGATATCAACAAGGTAATCAGCTGTCCGTATCATATCTTCGTCATGCTCAACAACAATAATGGTATTACCTATATCTCGCAGATTTTGCAATGTTTTAATAAGTTTCGCATTATCTCGCTGATGCAAACCAATTGTTGGTTCATCAAGTACATACAATGCCCCAACCAATCGGGAGCCTATTTGGGATGCGAGCCGTATACGTTGCCCCTCTCCCCCGGAAAGAGTTCCAGCTTTTCGATCAAGCGTTAAATATTCAAGTCCCACATCAATCAAAAACGTCAATCTATTGAAAATCTCACGTAACGGCAGCTCTGCTATCTCTCGCTGTTTGTGCGTCAATATTTTTTCAGTTTTTTTCAAAAAATCTATTACTTCTATAATCGAAAGTACGGTAACTTCGGAAATATTTTTCCCATTCATGAGAATCGATAACGCTTCTGCTGAAAGTCTTTTCCCAATACACACTTCACATATCTCTTCAGACCATACTTCTTTCACTCCGAGTCCATGACATGCGGAACATGCGCCATACGGACTGTTAAATGAAAACAATCTCGGTTCAATCTCGGGAAATGAAAAATTATCTCGCGGACATGCAAACTTTGCAGAGAAGTGTACTTCCTGGGAATCTCCCACTAAAACAGTCACTACATCATCACCTCGTCGTAATGCTGTCTCAACTGCTTCGCTTAATCGCAACCGATTATCCGCATCATATAAATTGGTCCCCGCAACGATACGGTCGACGACCAGTTCAATCGTATGTTGCTGGTATCTTTCCATAGATATACGTTCACGCAATGATCTGAATTCGCCATCAACGCGCGCTTCAGTAAATCCCGCACCGAGCATATCATAAAGCAATTGATAATATTCTCCTTTCCTCCCTCGAACCAAAGGCGATAGAATAACTATTCTTTGCGGTTTTTCCTGTTCTGCAGTTAATGCAATAACTGCGTCAACAATTTCACTCAACGTCATTCTTCGTATCGGAGCACCACAAATTGGACAGAATGGTTCACCAATACGAGCAAACAGAACCCGTAAATAATCATATATCTCCGTAATTGTTGCAACAGTTGAACGAGGATTGGAAGAATGAGCTTTTTGATCAATAGAAATCGCAGGCGATAACCCTTCAATTTCATCAACGTCAGGTTTGTCCATACGCCCCAAAAATTGCCGCGCATACGCCGATAAAGATTCTATATATCGCCGCTGCCCTTCCGCAAAAATCGTATCGAACGCCAATGAAGATTTACCCGAACCGGAAAGTCCGGTAAAAACAACCATTTTATTACGCGGAATCTCTAAAGAAATATTCTTCAGATTATGTTCCCGTGCACCTTTTATGATAATTTTATCAGCCATGACTCTTTACTATACGCGAAAAAAACCCAAAACTCAAAGGGACGTTGTAGTGTGGGACTAAAAAATTTTGAAAAATTAAAAAACGGTCACCCGTCTTTTAATTTTTCGGGGCAGTTTTACCTTTTAATTTTTTATTTTTCTCTCCCAATACCTCCAACTCATCCCTGATTATTGCCGCCAATTCAAAATCAAGCGCCTTCGCAGCTTCTTTCATTTCATGCTCTTTTTGTGATATAAGACGCCTTATTGCTGTTTTTGATCGAAACACAAGATTACCTTCTTCCAACGCGAGTATATCTTCCGCAGGGATAATATCCGTAATCTCTTTGATAATTGTCTTCGGCACAATACCATGTTTTTTATTATACGCAATTTGTAATTTTCTTCGACGGTCCGTTTCTTCAACCGCTCGCTTTATAGAATCGGTAATCACGTCAGCATATAATATAACCTCTCCTTCAACATTTCGTGCGGCTCGTCCAATAGTCTGGATAAGAGACGTTTGATTACGTAAAAAACCCTCTTTGTCAGCATCTAAGATTGCAATCAGCGATACTTCAGGGAGATCCAACCCTTCACGTAATAAATTCACACCGACAATAACATCAAAATCACCTTTCCGAAGACCTGTTAAAATACGAATCCTATCGAATGTTTTTACATCACTATGTAAATAATTGACTTTTATACCAAGATCATGAAGATATTCACTCAAGTCCTCAGCCATCCGTTTTGTCAATGTTGTGACCAAAATTCTATCTCCCTTTTCTATTCGCTCTCGAATACGTGGGATCACATCTTCTACCTGCCCCTTTGCCGGACAAATAGTAATCTTCGGATCAACAAGACCTGTCGGACGAATAATTTGTTCAACAATTTGTCCACTTTTATCGTATTCATACTGTCCGGGTGTCGCCGACGTATATATCGTTTGCGGCATTCTTTCCTCAAATTCATCAAACTGTAACGGACGATTATCCAAGGCTGATGGCAATCGAAATCCATATTCTATAAGTGTTTTTTTGCGTGATGCATCCCCTTTGTACATTCCTCGCAATTGCGGAACGGTAACATGAGATTCATCAATAACCATCAAAAAATCATCAGGAAAATAATCCAAAAGTGTCGCACCTGGCTCCCCTGGAGAACGGAAAGAAAGCTGCCGAGAATAATTTTCTATACCATTGCAATATCCAATTTCGAGCATCATGGAAATATCAGCCTTCGTTCGCCGTTCAAGCCGTTCCGCTTCAAGATACTTCCCATTTTTTTCAAAATATGCAAGCTGTTCTGCAAGTTCATCAATAATATTTTTGACCGCTTTTTCCCTATCATCTTTATATGTAATAAAGTGTCTCGCAGGCGAAATGACAAACGAATCAATCTTCGGTGTTATTCCTTGTTGGAATCCTTTAATAGGATCAACCGCATAAATTTCAACAATACGATTATGTTCAGTTTTAAAACTATAGATGATCTCTTGATACGGCGGCATAATATCCCAGTTATCTCCCCTTAAACGAAATGTCCCTCTACGCAAATCCGCCGTTGTACGTAAAAATTGAATCGAAACCAACTTTCTCATAAGTAGTGACCTATCGACAAAATCACCGATTTTTAATTCCAAAATGTGGTCACGATACACTTCCGGCGCCCCGAGTCCATAAATACATGAAACCGAAGCAACGATAATAACATCTGACCATGTCAATAATGACGTTGTTGCAGCATGCCTCAACTTGTCGATTTCATCATTGATCATAGCCTCCTTGTCGATATACGTGTCGGTCGTTGGAAGATACGCTTCAGGTTGGTAATAATCATAATATGAAACAAAATAATGAACAGCATTATCAGGAAAAAATAAACGAAATTCATTGCATAATTGAGCAGCTAGAGTTTTATTATGGGCAATAATAAGGGTCGGCCGTTGCACCTGTGCGATCACGTGTGCAATGGTAAACGTTTTTCCAGAACCGGTTACTCCCAAAAGCGTTTGATGATGAATATCTTCTTGCAAACCACGAACCAAAGAAGTAATCGCTTTCGGCTGATCACCCATCGGGGTCATACTGGTTTTAAGCTCAAATAATCTTTTTATCATGTTCTTCTCATCGTAATTATACGATACGATGACGTATAGTATGAAGCTTAACAGCCTTATACCGCTGACTCAACTATTTCTGATCTCCATAGAGAGCCTTTTGATAAAAAAACAAAAAAGGACTCTTTCGAGGCCCTTTTTTGATACATATGGTATATACTTTAAACCTTCTGCAATTGTTCGGTAAAAAAAATCCACAGTGATAAAATACTCGCTGTCCCATAAACCAAAAGTGCACATACAATAAGAACAATAAATTTAACAAATTTTTCACTTTTATATACATCCTTTTTATCAAAAAAGAGATCAACAATGAAAAACATAAGGACCGTTAAAAAATAAAGCCCCCATACAACTGAAACCGTCGATGCGAAATTTACATAGCATAATGCCGAAAAAATCGTTCCCGTGTTACATTCGTTCCAATTTGAAACAAGATATATCGTTATCAAAACAGGTATCAAAGCGCCAAGTACATAAGGTGAAACAAACACTCTACGAATCATTGAGTATCCACTCTCTTTCGCTTTTTTGATAGTGCCATTCTTCCCTTGTTTCTGTATATCGTCAACAGTTTTGTCTACCGATTGTACTTTAGCTTCCTCCATAATTTAAAAATAATTACTTTTCTTTATTATAACACGTAATTGCATACAAAACAAAGTTAAGTCTTGTCCAACACACAAGTAGCCTGAAATAAAAACCCATTCCAACACAAAAAGGAGCTGAAAGCTCCTTTTTGCTGGGTGATTATCATACCATGAGTATTAATGACAATAACAATGAACGATAATCACATTACGA
>JAZDFH010000057.1:0-3066 GCA_043808035.1 bacterium
CTTGCAACATGGAGAGCATCCCTTTTATTACTGTGAGTGGTGTTCGTAGGTGATGTTGGGTGGTTAAGATGAAATCTGTCTTTGCTTGATCAAGTGCCTCGAGATCATGTCTTGCTTTCTTCTCGACTTCGTAGGCTTTCCTTATCTCAATTGTCTGTTCTGTCACCTTCTCTTCCAAATGCTCATTGAGGTCTTGAAGTTGTTCTTTTTGCTCTGCTTCGCGTAAAACTGATTTGATAAAAAATACACCCGTTGCTACAAATATACCAAAAATAAGTATTCTTCCCAATATCCCACCAATAATGTTTGATACAAAAATATTCATTAAAAGAATCCCTGCCATAACAAGAATAAAGACCTCTGCAATAACTGCTTTTACATTCATAAGCTTATGTTTGGCGATAGTATACGCCACGATGGAAACCCATATAACAACAGTAATGGAAGGCAACCAATTCCATTCATAATTTCCTATCATAGGAAGGTATACCGATAAAATACTAGGAGGGATAACACCAATTGCAAAGACTAACAATATGATTTGAAGACTGCGTTTTAGGTCTCCTTTTGGAAGTTTCCTCATCTTCTTGAACCAGATATAAAACATGGAGATAAAACATACATTATAGACAACATCAAACAAAAACGACAATTTACCCAATTCCCAACCCAATAGGGCAGAAGAAGAAGGTGGTAATGCAAACGCTCCCTTGATAATTAACGAAGTAAAAAGAAAAACTGGGAGGATACTGATTTCTATAGTAATCAATATTATCTTAATCCACTTGTTTGGTTTCTTCTCCTCAGGGAAGACAAGAGAAAGATAAAACATAAAACAAGCAATAACCGTCCCAAGATAGTACGTTATTTTAGAGATAAATGCCGCTGTACTCTGATCTTTGGTATAAAAAAATACTCCCATCATGAAAAACCATAACGCAAAGAAAAAGAGCCCCATTGCAAATACCCTCGCAGATCCTCCTTTACTACCAAAGAACAAAACAATGACCAAGCTTGCGGTAATAAGTGCAGCAACCAAATTAATAATAGCGTAAAGATTTATTACCATATACCTTCTTGAAGAAAATAATTTTATCCTGATATATTATTATCTTTAGTATCCATCTTTTTTTTATTGAAAACAAATTCACATCTATCACAACCTGCGGCCAACCGATTATCCCATGAACCGTTTCTATCAAAATCAAATTTTGGAAACTCTTGAGGAAAAAATTTATTATCAGTGAAACAAAAAATATCTATTAGTTCCGTCATGCCAACCTCTTTAAAAAAATCGTTAAAAATGCAACGAGTGATAATATAATGATATCGTTCTTCCGTTTTCTCCTTGACTACATGGCATACAAACCGCGTACTTCCTGTCCTATACATATTTTCATTAAACTCGGCTAAATCATCCATACTTCTTGGCGAACTACCATGCCTTGATATTTTCAAAATATCCTTCAACTCTGTATAAGCTGCTTCTCCGAGAACATTTTTCAAAATTGCAAAACTATCATCTCGAGAAAACCACTTTTGTAATGCACAATATAATGCAGGAGCAAAAGATAAACGTTTAACAACATTCGCTTCATCGGTTTTCTCATTTGCCCAATGAGTACTTTTAAATATCTCTCCTTGCTTCATGAGCGCAAAAATGAGAATAAAACAAAATCGCCATCCTGTTTCTTTTATAAGAATCTTAACCGTTATATAAATATCATATAACTTCATATTGAGTAAAAAGGCGGAGATAAATCTCCGCCTTTTTTATTCGTTCCCTTTCTTTGCGATACCTTCAAATGCCCGAAGAACCTCAAGCGGAATTGCAAAAATGACTGTATTTGACTGATCAGAGCTTAGATCATTTAACGTCTGCAATGTCCGAAGATGCAATGCTCCGGCAGATCCCGATAAAATGTTAGCAGCTTTCGCTATGTTATCTGCCGCCACAACCTCTCCTTCAGCCTTGATAATAACCGCCCGCTTCTCTCGCTCTGCCTCAGCCTGTTTGCCAATTACACGCTTCATTGCTTCAGGTAATGTAATATCCTTTAATTCTGTCCGAATAACTTTTATACCCCATGGATCAGTTGCTTCATCAACTATCTTTCTGATTCTTTCCTCTATCTGATTCGTCTGTGATAAGAAGCCATCAAGATCAATTTGTCCGATAATATTACGCATGGTAGTAAGCGCAAATTGAGCAATCGCATAAGGAAAATTTTCAACTTCCAAAACCGCTTTATCAGCTTCTACTACTTTATAGTAGGTGACAGCATTCACCTTGACGGAAATATTGTCTCTCGTAATAACCTCTTGCTGAGGAACGTCTACAACTTTGACGCGTAGATCAATTTTGCGATAAGTTTGAAAAATCGGAATAATAACTCGCCATCCCGGCTCCATAATGCCGCTGTATTTACCAAATGTAAACTTTACTCCTCGTTCATATTGATTGATTTGTTTTAGCACAATAACGAGTACGAGGATAACTATAATAATAGTTGTAAATATAGGCATAGAGTTAAAAATTTATTTCTTAAAATCAGTATACGGCCTTTAGAAAAACATGTCTATACAGATAAGAACCGTACCGTATTAGGAATACCATTCAGGAACTCTTGAAAATCTTTTGTTTGTATATATAAGGTTTCCGTATTGTCATTCGGATGAAACCCTACACGATCGAATTTTAGTAAATCTTCGTCGATAAGAACCGTAATTGATGCTGCCGTTTCGAATATAAGACCGAAAGGAGAAACAGCTCCCGGGGTTGTTCGTAATTGTTTCCATAACTCGTCGGGTGTGCCAAACGATAATTTTTGTTCCCCCAACTCTCGTCGTAAAGCGTTCATTTCTACCCTTTTTTCTCCTTTTACAACCAAAAGGTAGTAATCTGTACCATTTTCATTACATAAAAATAGGACTTACGCACATCCCACCACGCAATAAATATGAGATAATGTATATATTACCAACGAAAATATTTCACATCTCATGCAGCGCACAAAATGTTCTTTAGAGCTCTACACAAAATTTTTGATTTCAAACCACAATCGA
>JAZDFH010000058.1:0-3694 GCA_043808035.1 bacterium
AAGACGGTATGTTTTTTTCATACCCTCAATTATTTTTTTATCATCTCCTTTCATGTCTGTTTTTTGTGTAGGGGGTTTAAAATACATGTTGAAATGAATGTCGATAGTGGGACATGTATTTAGGAAAAATGAAAGGGTTTGAGGAAGAAATGCGATGTTGTCTTTTGTTATGGTGATAGAAATAGCCTGAAATATATGGTGACGGAGGGCAATATCAACACCTTTTTTTATAGAAGGCAGTGCATTTGTCCCATTTCCCAAAATACGGGTTGCCCGGGTTTTTTCAAACCAGGTATCAATCGAAATTGAGAGAATGACACCCTCTTTTTTTAACTCCTCCGCAAACTCATCAGTCAACAGAGAACCGTTTGATATGATGCAAAATGAAGATTTAACACCAATTTTCCTTCCCAACTGCTTGGCTTGTCGGACGGCATACAAAATTTCATTTTTTCGAAGAAGAGGCTCTCCCCCGGCAATAATAAAGAGAACGGAGGGAATTGATAGTTGATGAGCCTGCTGCATGATTCGATCAATAGATTGTTGTAATATCTCAATTGACATGTGAACAGCTGTTTTTTTTATGAAGCAGTATGGGCAGTCAAAATTACACGCATTGGTAATATGGAGCCACACCTTAAGTTCTTTAGGGAGCGGACGCGGAAAATATTCCGTTGGTGTTTTATCTGTTGAAACAATGTAATGGCGTTCAAGAAGGTCTAAAAATAAGAGAGCCTTCTCTCTTCCCCCCACAAAACCATTCACAATCTGATCAACTGTACGTTTACCATTAATGCGGTTATAGATGGTTTTTAGGAAATAGGGAAGGAATAAGACACCCGTGCCAGCGTCCGGATTAAAAATAAGCATGTGGTCTCCATATTTTTTTACATATACTCGAGGATGAAGAAACAAAATATGAGACTTATGGGAAGAAGAAGACTGTCGCAGTAATTTTTTTGTTGATGGCATACGAGCTCGTCAATTATAACATGGAAATCTACATGAAAATCTATTCCAAGATGTGGAATAGTTGCATAACCGTAGAAAAATCTTTTATTACGATCATTCTTTATTTATGAGCCTATTTTGTCATAATAATTTTATGTTTAATCATGTTTTTTATCAGCGCTTTTACATCCTTTTTAAGGATAGGAAAGGCAACGGTGTAATTTTTTGCCAATGCCTCAATAATTTTTTCTTCTCCCCATCCGAGTTTTACCTTTTTAAATATAAACTCAGCCGTTTCGTTGAACGTGTAGAGAAATGATTGATCTATGTCAAAACCAACAAGGCCATCATCAATCTTTTGAAAGATAACACTTTTATTAACATATATGGATCTTTTTTTTGTACTTTCCTTCATGCCACAATTATACGTGGTATTGTATACTACAGGGTATGAAAATAAAATTTGCAAATAAGAGCATAAAACGTGATACCTTTCTTCCTATTTTCAAAAAATATTATTTTCTTTTCCTTATTGCAGGGTGTATAGGGTTTGTGGGCATTGTGTCGGTTTACAAGCTCTTCATTGCCAAGCCAACCTATGTCTACGTCAAGGTCAAAGTGGGACAGGGGATGTGGTGGGCAAGCACCCAGCGACCAAGCCTATGGTTTGTGAAGGCCATCCAACAAGCGAACGAACAAAAAGACCTCGCAGGAAAACCGGTGGCAAAAATTCTTAACGTCACTTATTATCCCTATTGGGGGAGTAACCAGTATGATGTATATACCACAGTACAGCTTCAGGTGTCGAAAGTGGGAAACAAAGGGACCTACAATTTCAATCGAGAAACAATCGGCGTGAGCTCGCCCATTGACCTGGAGTTTCCCACGGTACAATTTTCAGGGACAATTACTGCGCTTGCCGAAAAACCATTTAAAGACGCATATGAATACAAAATTGTCTATTTGTATAAAAAATATGTTAATCCGTGGGAGTATAATCAAATCCAAATAGGCGACTCACTTTCCGACGGAAATGAAAAAGTGTTTGAAGTACTCGATAAAACGAGAGGGGAAACAAACGAGGTGTTATTAAGCGATTTGGGGAAACTGATTAATTGGGACACTGAGCCATACAGATATGTCACTATCAAAGCAAAAGTACGGGTAAAAAAAGTAGATGGCCAATATGTTTTTGGAGAAGAGTATATTGTATCACCGGGGCGAGGAATCCCGGTTGTAGTAAGCAATCTCACCTTTAATGATTACTCCGTGATACAAGTAGATGCAAAATGAAGACGAACAATCGTTTTTCAGTAAAAGCACAAGGGAATAGTATGTATCCTCTTCTCCAAGATGGAGATATTATTGAATATATCCAGGTGCCGTTTCACGCAATACGCCTCAACGACATTATTCTCGTGTACAAAAATAATATTCTTGTCACCCATCGGGTAATATATAAGACGAAAACGACCTGCATTACACGTGGAGACAATAATGATAATGCAGATATACCCATCCAAAAAAAACAAATTCTGGCAAAAGTGGTACGGTTTAAACGGAAAGGCGTTTGGCATGAACTTCAAGAGGCATATTTTGCTCAATCAACGCTCTATCTCAACGAAATCCAAAGATTAGAAACCATTCTGCAATTCAAAAAAATCCCTCATGCATTTTTAAAGGGTGTCCTTATTTCTCTCCGCTATGAGGGGTATATTCCAAAACGTATCTATGCGGACTGCGACATTTTGGCTTCTCATAACGGATATAAACAAATTAAACACGTGTTTTCATCATTGGGATATAAACCTATTCCGCTAGCAAACACAGATTCCGTTCCCTATTTTAAAAAAATCAATCAACAACCGGAAGTAAATTTCGTAAAAATAGTTCAGGGCGTTCCAATCGTTTTTGATGTACATTTTGAACCGGTATTTTTGATGTCTCGACTTCAAGCACTAAGTCTCTTGTATCCAAACCGCCTATTACAAAACTTGGGAGACACATTACTCTCAAACACCACCCCTCAACACATAAAAGGATTTAATTATTCTCTGTGCTCGGTCCCCGATCAAATCCTCTATCTCGCTCTCCATATCTTTCATCATAACTATACGGATAGTGTGCGCTATCAACTTCTTGACACAATAATCCGTAAAAGTGCCACAAAAAAGACATGGAATGATGTCCAAAATACAGTTACAACATACCGTCTGGAAGGATATGTTTATACGGTATTTATCTTGCTCAGAAAATATTTTAAAACTCCCATTCCACAATCGTTTTTCACTACAATATGCCTGTCCCCATTTAAAAAGAAGATAAGCAATTACCTCATTAAACGGGTTGATGTCTTTAGCCAAGACAGCCGCATGAGGGCAGGAATAAAGCGATTCATTCTCATATTTCTCTTTTCTCCTGAGCCTTGGGTAAAGAAACTGCTTCTTTTTATCCATCCTGAGGTACTCTACACGGGGGCAAAAATGGCTTTATCTATTCTTATTTTACCTGTTTCCTGGGCCAGACAACAACTTTTTAAAAGTAAGTAAATAGATTATTACTATGGGGAGTTGGTCTGCAAATCCATGTGGTATATAATAGAAGGAAGGGAAAAGAGAGAGAACAAAAATTGTGTTTTGAGAGGCCAGAAGATATGTATATAGTATGTATTACTATAGGATACACTTGAAAATCTAATTAATATAGGATATAATCCTGACAGTAGATTACCATTTCATGTAAT
>JAZDFH010000059.1:0-12662 GCA_043808035.1 bacterium
GACACGGGTATAGGAATGACAGAAGAAGAGAAAGAGAAAATATTCACGAGATCATTTGAGAGAGGAATGAAAGCCAAAGAGATGAATGCCACAGGAAGAGGGATAGGACTGATGCTTACGAAACAAATCGTTGAGGCTCATGGTGGAGTGATTCATGCGGAGTCTGCTGGCCGAGACACGGGGAGTGTGTTTGTGGTGGAGATGCCGGTATAGAATTTCAAAGTCCAAAATCCAAATTACAAATGAATATCAAATTGGCATTTGACATTAAAAATACACAATGTGCTTTTCTATGATTCCAAATTCTTGATTCTTGATTCTTTATTCTAGATTCATTATTCCTTCTTCTTGTAATGCGTATTTTCTCCTGATATGTACTATAATGTATCATAGAACAATGAATGTTATTCCAGCAATAAATGCAATTTCCGTTCATGATGCGGAAGAAAAAATTTCGATTGCGAAGTCATTTTCGCGAGCAATACATTTTGACTTTGCAGATGGTACTTTTACTCAGAATACACTATGGGGAACGAGTTATGATATAGCTTGTTTATGCAAAAAATATCCGGATATTTTTTTTGAAGTTCATTTGATGACACGGACGCCTTTTTTATACACGCATGAACTTTTGAGTGCCGGAGTGGGGCGGATTATTGTCCATGCTGAAGTCGGAGACTTTGATGATATTAAAGAAGATATACAGATAAATATAGAGAAATATATGATTTCTTTCCTTCCTCAAACTTCAATTGATACAATGCGTCCTTTTTTTTCTTTGGTTCAAAATTATCAAATACTTTCCGTTGATCCAGGATTTTCGGGACAATTTTTTCAAAATCATGTTCTTGAAAAAATTAGATTTTTGCGGGGGTACTTACCCAATGCTACAATAGAAGTTGATGGAGGTGTTAATGAAAAGACGGCGGTGATGATAAAACACGCAGGGGCAGATACGATTGTGTCGGCGTCGTACATTTTTGATAACATCTCTCCAGAAAAAGCGTTTAAAAGACTCGTTGGTATAATGGCGAGAAATGGCGATAGTATCAGCGAGTATGAGGAAAAGGCATGAAATTGCATGAGAACAAAATACGGCTTTTAGAAGAAATCTCCCGCTGTGTCCGTGAAACGATCGTAGAAATACTGACGGAGGTGGGGAGCGGCCATTCAGCGGGTTCGTTAGGTATGGCAGATATTTTTACTGCTCTATATTTTTATATTTTGAAACACGATCCTCAAAATCCTTATTGGTCCGAAAGGGACAGGTTGGTTGTCTCAAATGGACATTTATGCCCTGCACAATATGCCACTATGGCATATGCGGGATATTTTTCTTTAGAGGAATTGAAGACGTTGCGTCACATTGGTTCACGATTACAAGGTAATCCGCATAGACCGTCGCTTCCCGGGATTGAAGTTACGTCAGGTTCTCTCGGTTTGGGACTCGGACAGGCTGCGGGGATTGCGCTTGCCGCAAAACTTGATAGCGAAAAACATAGAGTCTACTGCATACTCTCTGATGAAGAACATACGTCAGGGACTATTTGGGAGAGTGCTCTTTTTATATCAAAACACAGGTTAGGCAGTATAACGGTTATTATCGATCGAAACGGTATTCAAATTGATGGGTTGACGGAAAATATCTTACCGATTGAGCCTTTAAAGGAAAAGTATGAGGCATTCGGATGGAATGTATTGGAGATAGATGGGCATAATTTTGAACACATCATTGATGCTGTCCAAGAGTCGAAGGCGATGTTCGAAAAACCGACAGCGATTATTGCGCATACGATTCCGGGGAAGGGTATCGATTTTATAGAAGATCATTATTTAAAATATGGCAAATTATTAACGGATGATGAATCACGCAAGGCAATTGCTCGTTTGCAAACATTAGATGGAAAAATAACAAACGAAGTTGAATAATGGGCTTTTATCATTATACTTTTTTGGTGCAAAATAGCTTCGCCTAATGTACAATAGAATATAAGGCGAGGTTTCTTTTTTGTGTAACGCCGTTGTTATGGTAATTTATGGTAAGCAGACGAGCACGATTAACTCCAAAATTATTTACCGACCGTATTGAAAAGGTATACGTTCATGATGGGTATCGCAAAGGCTTAGTAATTGCCGGTATGCGAGATGAACATGTCGTTGCTCTTTCAACTGACGGTATTGTTGCGTTGAGAAGCGATGCGTTCGCGGAAAAATTTCCTGAACGGTTTTTCGCGACAGGTATTGCGGATACGAATATGATAACTGTTGCTGTTGGATTGGGTATCTCGGGGAAAATTCCATTTGTGGCATCGGAAGCCGCTCTCTCTCCGGGACGGACATTTGAACATATTCGTACAACGGCATGTTATAACGATGCGAATATAAAAATTGCAGGTCATCGAGCGGGGATTTCGGGTGGACAGGAAGGGGCGGTGCATCAAGCGTATGAAGATATTTCAACGGTACGGACATTGCCGCATATGAAAATATTTGTCCCGTGTGACGCGATTGAAGCGGAAAAAGCCACTATTGCTGCTTCACAGATATGGGGGCCTGTGTATTTACGCTTTTCAGCACAAAAAAATCCGCTGATAACGACAGAAGAGACGCCATTTTTGCCGGGCAAAGCAGAGGTTTATTGGGAATCATATGGAAAAAAACGCACACCACAAGTTGCTCTTATCGCTTGTGGCCCACTTGTTTATGACGCGTTGATTGCTGCCGACGAATTGGAACAGGAGGGGATAGGCAGCATTGTTTTGAATAATCATACGATAAAACCGATGGATGAGAAAAAGATTATAGAAGTTGCGCAAGTTTGTGGTGCGGTGGTGACTATTGAAGATCATCAAATTATGGGGGGGATGGGAAGCGCGGTTGCGGAAATCCTCACAAAAAATTATCCCGTTCCACAAGAGTTTATTGGTATGCACGATGTCTTTGGTGAATCGGGGCGGCTGCAAGAGTTAAAAGAAAAATATTTTATGGATATTACGGCAATCAAAAAAGCGGTCAAGACAGTTCTTAAAAGGAAAAAAAAGTAGTATTATTTAGATAAAGTATTTTTTAACTATGAGCATGACGATTTTTGAACAAACGGTTTTACTTGCTTCTCTTATTGTTGCGGTGACTTCTGCTTTTTTTGGCAGTCTTGTGTATATGAATGAACGAAATCGATTAGTTAATAAAGTATTTTTTTGTATTACTATATCTGTTGCAGTATGGATAGTTGCCGTTCTTGTTGAGACGCAGGGCGTTAGTGCATTAATCAGTTTATATAGTAGTCGAGTTGGTTTAGCCGCTGCGGTCATGATTGCTTTTTTTGTCTATCGATTTTCATATCATTTTTCAGGGGATGATAAAAAATTCAGAGAACACTTGGTGGTAATATCAGTTATTACTGGTGTTGTATTTTGTTTGTGTTTATTTACTCCGTTTGTTTTGAAAGAAGTACAGATCTTACAAGATGGGAGGCAACAAAATATATATAATTTTGGAGTGTTTATCTTTGGCGTTTATTTTATTACTTTCATCGGTCTGGGGTTCTTTCTTCTTATAAGTAAATTCAGGAGATTGCGTTCAGAGACAGAGAGGAGACAAATATTACTTATCATTCTTGGTATTATTCTTTCTGCAAGTATCGCCTTTACAACAAACCTTATTCTCCCCGCGTTAGGCTTCGTTGGCACTTTGCAGTTTGGACCACCGTCTATTATTTTCTTTGTCGGCTTTTCTTCATATGCCATTTTGAAACATCACCTATTTAATATCCGCGTGCTAGCAACGGCTGTTTTTTCATTCTTATTTATTCTATTCTCTATTGTTCATATACCTTTTATGGCTCCTGGGACAGGAACTATTTTGAGTATCTTTATGTTCGTGATAGCGGTCATTGCAGTGGGTTTTGTCATTCGGAGTGCGTTTGATGAAATTATGCAGCGAAAAAAATTGGAACAATTTGCGAAAAAGTTAGAACAGGCAAATAAGGATTTACTGCGATTGGATACTTTACGAAAAGAATTTTTTTCTTTCGCCTCCCATCAGTTACGACAGCCGCTCGTCATTATGAAAGGATATGCGAGTTTGATTTACGAGGGTAGTTATGGTGAAGTTGCCCCTGAAATAAAACATGCATCTAAAAAAATAGAGGATGCAGTTGATCAGCTGAATTTAGTGGTAAATAATTTTTTGGACATCCGTTCCATTGAAGAAGGAAAGATGCAATATGCTTTCCAGGTTACTGATGTGGTAAATATTATTCGTACGGTTGTTGCAGATTATAAAAATGTTGCCGAGTCGCGAAAATTAGCACTGACATTCGAAGCCTCTCCAGAGGTTATTGAAGGGAATGTTGATCCCTTAAAATTCAAACAGGTGATTCAAAATTTGGTTGATAATTCTTTGAAATATACTCCTACAGGCTATGTACATGTCTCTGTGACAGAAAATGATGATCATTATATTTATATTACCGTTTCCGATTCCGGTATCGGGATGGAAGAATCTATTATAAAAATTCTTTTTCAAGAATTTGTACGCGATAAATCAGCGGTAAAAAAAGGCATTAGAGGAACGGGGCTGGGACTTTATTTTATTAAAAACATTGTAGAATCCCATAAAGGAGAAATTTGGGCGACATCAGAAGGGGAGGGAAAAGGCGCGCAGTTTCATATTAAATTGTTATCTTGTTCAGATAGTAATAAAGGACTGAAAGGCAAATAAAAAAACCGCTTATATAAGCGGTTTTTTTTATGATGTGTTTGATATTATGAAAATGGTTTTTTAGTAACATTTTTAACCACTTCAAGGAATTTTTCTGGTGTTGTCTCTGATTTAATCAAGAAATCTGTTGCTCCCGATTCGAATACCTGTTTCCGTATCTCGATATCAGTCATGTTTGAGAAAACGACGATAGGAGTGTCTTTGTGTCTAGGTTCACTTTTGATTTGTTTCAAAAACGCAATACCCATTTTCTCGCTAAGATCTTCTTCGTCACTGCTAGTTGTTTTGTCGTACGGGAGAATTAAATCAAGAATAATAACATCGGCGTCTTCTGTGTTTGCTTGTTCGAGTCCTGATTTTAAATCCATCGCACTTAATACAGTGTAATCGGTCGTGTCGTCGAGTAGAAAAACTTCTCCGAATAATGATCGCAGTAAATCTTCGTCTTCAATAAACAATACTTTGATATGTCTTTTCTCTGCCATACTTTTTTAGTTTAATATGTTTGGTATTACGACCGTAAATTTTGTACCTTTATTGACACCTTCGGAATATAGAGTAACTGATCCTTCAAGAACTTTTTCGGTAAAACCTTTTATGACATACATACTGAGTGCGCCATGAAAAAGAGGAGAAAAAGCATGTTCAATTTCTTCGGGGCTGAAACCATTCCCCGTATCGGTAACGATAACGGTTGTTTTCCCATCAGCTTGTTCAATGGTTACCGTTACTTTCCCTTCATTGGTGAATTTGAAAGCATTATTGATGATTTTTTCAAGAACAGTTTGGTAACTTGATTTACCTGTTGTAAGCATTTCTAGATTGTCAGGTATGTGTACTTCCAATTCAATATTTTTATCATGATATATTTTTTTAATCGATTCGTTGATATTTTCGATAAGCTCTTTAATATTGAATGTTTCAATGAGAGGTGTAATTTCTTCTGCTTGAAGGCGTAAGGCATTAAATGCATCATTTAATAAATAATCGAGTTTTTTTGCTCCTTCGAGCGATTTTAAAATAAACTCCCGTTGTTTTTCCTCGGGAAATTTTTTATATGTCCCCGTCTCCCAAAAGCTTAAGTATCCTTTTGTTATGGTAAGAGGACCTTTTAGTTGGTGTTTCAAAACACGCAAAAAAGTTTTTTTATCTTCAAGTTTTTCTTCTTTTTCCATATTACGTTTCCATTGTAACATAAATACACTGATAGCAATAGTGTATAATGTGAGTTGTATAATGTGAGTATTACGAAACAGTACGGAGTAGCCTACGCGTTCTTTATTGAACACACAGCTGATTTTTTGTTTCTCTTTATATCCTAGTGTATACTTTGATATGTAAAAATGGCTATTTCAGCGGAACATTTTATTTTAATTTTTTCTATAGCGGTGGGAGTATCTGTATTCTTGCTTGGTATTTTGGTATATGCCAACGATAGACATCGGCTTACTAACCGTCTCTTTTTTTATACGACACTTGTTATGATGGCGTGGATCGCGAGCGTTTTAGTAGCGGTACAAAATAAAGGAGAGATTATCAGTTTGGTCAGCGAACGTCTTGCTCTTGGTTTCATCGCTTTGTTGGTGTTTTTAGTGTATCGTTTTATCTATCATTTTCCACGGCCACCCAAGAAGTTTGAAGAGCCGGTAACATTGTTGGCCTTGGTTACTTTGTGTATGTTTGTCCTTACCGCCTTTACTCCGTTTGTGTTAAGTAGTGTACGAGAACTTTCCAATGGTACGCAAAGAAATTTTTATGATATAGGATACTACTTTTTTGCGCTGTATTTCATCGCATATATCGCTGGCAGTTTTTATACTTTGTATATTAAACGTCCACTTTTAAATACACTGGAGTTGACCCAAATGAGGCTCATCTTGTTTGGTTTCGGGATTTCCTCAACATTAACCTTTTTGACAAACTTTGTTTTACCTCGTGTGATTGGAAATTCGTATTCTGCTCAGTTCGGTCCAGTATCTTTGATATTTTTCCTTAGTCTGGCAGCGTATACTATTTTGCGGCACCGATTATTTCATGTAAAAGTTGTTGCTACGGGGTTCTCAATTTTTTCTATTTGGCTTTTTATTTTTATTCGTATTTTGCTTTTGGACACGGGTAAGGAGTTTATAGTTGACAGTGTTTTGCTTTTTATGGTCGGCGTATTGGGCGTGTTTCTTATCCGCGGTGTCTATAAAGAAATTGAACAACTTGAAAAAACCGAACAATTGGCAAAAAAATTACAGCGCGCAAATAAAGAGCTTGAAATGCTCGATACCATGAGGCGAGAGTTTTTATCGTTTGCGTCACATCAATTGAGAACTCCTTTGACTTCTATGAAAGGATTTGCAAATTTGATTGCAATTGGAGCATATGGAGAAATTCCAGAGAAAGCGAAAATCGCAGCAATCAGGATTCAAATTGCGACAGATCAGCTGAACGGATTGATTAATAATTTACTTGACGCTCGCGCTATTGAAGAGGGGAAAATGGTATTTAGTTTCCAGACAATTGATTTGATAGAAACTGTTCAGCCGATTGTGAAAGCATTCGAACCTCGAGCAAAAGATAGAAATTTAGAAATCAAATTTGAAGCTCCGGAAGGGAAAATAATGGTGAGTATCGATCTATTGAAATTTCAAGAAGCGATTAAAAATTTAATCGATAATGCATTTAAATACACACGGGAAGGATTTATAAAAGTATGTATATCAAGAGGGGAGGAAGATATAGTGACTATCGTGGTGCAGGATTCCGGTATTGGCATGTCAAAAAAACTTATTGACAAGTTATTTCAGCAATATGTTCGTGACAAGGAAGTTGCGTTGCAGGGGATACTAGGAACCGGACTGGGGTTGTATATCACGCGCAAGATTATAGAAGCTCATCATGGAGAGATTTGGGTCGAATCAGGTGGGCAAGGGAAGGGATCGACATTCTTTATTCGCATTCATGAGGAAAAATCGCAATAATAGATAAAAAAAGTTTTTTATATGGATATTTTGTTCAGTTGAGGTATACTTAATTAAGGATTAATAAATATTTATATGAGTGAAGAAAATTTAAAACCACGGGTATTATTTTTTGTTGAAGATGAACCTGAAATCGTTACATTATATACGACTGCTTTTGAAGAATCAGGTTTTCTTGTTGATAGTGTATCAAATGGAAGAGACGCTATTGAGCGATTGGAATATTTTGTAGAAGAGGACGTTAAACGGCCTAATGTGATGATTTTGGATATTCTTTTGCCTGATGCCTCTGGGATGGATATCTTAAGTGAAGTAAGGAGGAGACCACTTTTTAATAATACTCCGGTGATTATGTTTACCAATTTTTCAAGCGATGAATTACGAGAACAAATTCGACAGATACCAAATACCGAATACGTTCTTAAGATGGAAATTACTCCCGATGAATTTGTTGCAAAGGTGAAAAGAATGGTAGGCATTGAATAAGGAGTATGAAGGATGTTATTGCGATCGGATCGGTTACTCGTGATGTTTTTTTAAAGACGGAATTTGATCTTTTACCATACAAGGAAACACCGACAGGGAAAGCGCTCTGTATACCACTTGGTGAGAAATTTGGAGTACCGCATGCCACTTTCACGATTGGGGGGAATGCGGCAAATGCCAGTATTACTTTTGCGCGGCAAGAATTTGATACGGCGATTGTTACAAAAGTTGGGGATGATGCGGCAGGGAAAGAAGTTTTTCGAGTACTCGAGAAAGAACAGATAGATACGCGTTTTATATCACTTTCAAATAAACCGACAAATTATTCGGTTTTATTACTACAAAATGGTGAACGCACCATTCTTAGTTATCATGGAGCGCTCGATACCTTTTCAACGCAAGATTTTTCTATGACGGATTTGAAGAGTAAATGGTGGTATATTTCGTTAACGAGCACATCATGCACGATGTTTTCACGTTTGATGCAATTTGCCCGTAAGGAGGGTATCTCTGTTGCGATGAATCCGGGTTTGTATCATATTGAACATGGGAAAACAGATATTATTAAAGCATTGCCATTTGTTAAGTTTTTGGTTTTAAACGAGCTTGAAGCGTCGAAGTTGACAGGTATTCCTTTCGAGAAAGAAGCGAAATTGTTTGCAAAATTAGATGAATTGGTTCCCGGCATTGTAGCTGTTACTCGAGGAGATAAAGGGGTAACTGTTTCCGATGGACATTTGATTTATCGTGCAGGTGTTTTTAAAGTTCGGAATGCTACGGATCGGACGGGGGCTGGAGATGCGTTTGGATCGGGTTTTGTTGCGGGGCTTATGTGCCGGAAGGAAAAATGTATCAAGGGTGTTTGTGAACCAAACAATATTGAATACGCGCTTCGTCTTGCTTCTGCAAACGCTGCGTCTGTTGTTGAACACATAGGAACATCAACGGGTATTCTTACGAAGTCACAATTTGAGAAATCTCGTCGATTTAAGGAATTTTCCATACAAAAAGAAAAGGCATAATATATAATATATGAAAACATTATCAGAAATTATTACAAACGCAGAAAAAGAAAAAAAGGCTATTGGACATTTTAATATATCTGATATTGTTACATTGCACGCTATTGCTTATGCCGCTCGGGATTTATCGGTCCCTGTTATTATCGGAGTATCTGAAGGAGAGAGGGCGTTTTTAGGAACTAAGCGAGCGGTTGATATGATTCATAGCGTGAGAGAAGAGTATGGGTTGTCGATATATTTGAATAGTGACCATACGCATACTTTGGAAGATATCAAGATAGTTGTTGACGCGGGTTTTGATGCTGCTGTGTTTGATCCTGTTGCAAAGGCACGAAAGGAAGGAAGAGATTTTTCATTTGAAGATCATATCAAAGTTACGAAGGAGGCTGTTGAGTATGCAAAAAGTGTCAATAATAGTTTTATCGTAGAAGGAGAATTGGGTTATATAGGCAGTTCGTCGACTATTTGGGACGAAATCCCCGCCGGTGCCGATATTTCCGCGGACGCTCTTACGAGAGCAGAAGAAGCACGGCAATTTGTACAAGAAACGGGAGTTGGACTTCTTGCTCCTTCTGTGGGCAATATTCATGGAATGTTTAGTCGTGCTGCAAATCCGCGGTTGGATATTGAGAGAATACGAGATATTCGTACTCATACTAATGTTTCATTGGTTTTGCATGGTGGGTCGGGAATTTGTGATGAAGATTTTATTTCGGCGATTGAGTCGGGTATTGGGATAGTGCATATCAATACTGAATTACGAGTTGCATGGAGAAAGGCGATGGAGCGTTCTTTGGGTCAAAATATTCATGAAATCGTGCCTTATAAGTTACTTACAGAGCCTCAAAAAGCAGTATATGAAGTTGCTGCGAAGCGTCTTCGTTTGTTCAACCATATACTTAATGTATAAGTAAAAAACTTGATCAATAATGAAAACGAAGAGTTTGGCTTGTTTTTGCTGTTTTTTTAGGATATAATTAAACTCAAACATAGGTGAATAATATTGAATATATGAGCGAATTAGAAGTACAAAAAAGAATAGTTTTAGGGACGAGACAATGCGTGCAACTACGAAAAAAAGGTATTGCTCCCGCTGAATTATATGGGCATGGAGTTGAAAATATGCATCTTTCTGTAGAAAGCAGGGTCTTTGAGAAGATATATCGAGAAGCTGGACGTAATACGGTTGTTTCTTTAAAAGTAGATAAAGAAAAATATCCGGTTTTGATTGAAAATGTCCAACGTCATTCTATTTCAGGTGATATTATTTCAATCGATTTTTATAAAGTTAAAATGGATGAAAAGATTCAAACAGCAGTGCCGATAGTATTTATTGGTGTTGCGCCGGCGATAGAACAAGGTGGAATTTTGGTCAAAACGCTTCAGGAAATTGAGATTGAGGCATTACCGGACAAGTTACCTCACGAAATTACAATAGATTTGTCTATTTTGAAAGAGATTGGTGAAAGTATTTATGTTAAAGATTTACGAATGGATAATCAGTATGAGGTTATTACAGACGGAGAGACGGTTATAGCAAGCATTGCTGAGCAAGAAGAAGAAAAACAAGAAGAAAGTATAAATCCTGATCAGGTAATTGTTGAATCAGAAGAAAAGAAAGCGTCTCGCGCAAAAACTGCGGAGGAGTAAAATACAATTTATATGCACAGACGGCAACGAGTCGTAGAAGACATAAGGCCGAATTTGCCACAGAAAACGGCTTCTCGTGATACGAAGCATAAACATGCCTCGGAGAGAATGTCGTTTTTTGCATTTTTTCGGAAAAGCGTTTTTGTACCCCCAGTGTTGTTATTCGTATCTTTTATTTTTCTTGGTTCGGTTTTGGCTCCAGTTACGAGTGGAACGGTAGCTGGACAAGATATGGTGGCTCAGATAGCGGAGGCAAGTACTGCAACGAATGTTGAGCAGGAGAGATCATCACTTGAAAAGCAACTGGCAGAGTTAGAACAGCAGATGGCGGAGTATGAAAAAACGATAAGTGATTATAAAAGACAGGGTGTAAGTTTAAAGAACGAAATTGGTTCGCTTGATGCGAAGATGAAGCAATTGGATCTAAAGATACAGTCGGTCACTATTTCTCTTCAAAAGCTTGATCAGGAGATTGAATCAACGACTGATCAGATAAGTGAAATAGAGCAAAATATTGATTCAAAGCGTGTGGCGATTTCTAGTATGCTTCAACGTATGTATGAATACGATAAAGAGGGATTGATTGATATGCTGCTTGCGAATCCAAAGCTTTCTGACTTTTTTGGCAGTGTAAATGATTTAATGACTGTCCAAGATGGAGTCCATCGCGCTCTTGGCGAGCTCGACGGTTTGCATACTGAAGTTGTTGCAAAAAAAGAGGAATTGGTTACTGAGCGTACCGATGCTGTTTCTTTGCGGGCATCTCAAAAACAGCAAAAACAATCAGTGGAGGATGTGCGGGTTGAGAAAGATACAATTTTAGCGGTAACAAAAGGGAAAGAATCGGCATACCAGAAATTATTGGAAGATACGAAAAAAACAGCGGCAGAAATCCGAAGCAGGATTTTTCGACTTGTCGGTGGTGGAGAACTGACTTTTGGTGAGGCATATGAGCTTGCTAAAATTGCTGAACAGACAACAGGTATACGGGCTGCTTTTATTCTTGCGATTTTGACGCAAGAGTCTGGAGTAAATGGACTTATTGGTGCCAACCTCGGACAATGCTATTACCATGAAAAAAGACCAAACGCAGATGGTGCGGTTATGCGTAAACGAGAGCAAGTTGTTTTTATTGATCTTATGAGAGAACTTGGCAAAGATCCGGAGACGACACCTGTTTCTTGTCCGATTGTATCTGATGGAGCGTACGGTGGTGCGATGGGGCCTGCCCAATTTATGCCATCGACGTGGAATTTATATAAAGATCGGATAGGCGGTGTTACCGGCGCAAATCCTCCGTCACCGTTTAATAATCTTGATGCTATTGTAGGGACGGCGCTTTATTTGAAGGATTCATATGAATCTTCATCGTGTCGGACATATAAATCCGATTCATGTCGGGATTATGGTCTATGTAGCGTAGATGAAGTAGAAGAGCTTCTTGAAAGGTGTGCGGCATCGAAGTACTATGCCGGTAGTAGATGGTATACATTCCGATGGGCATATGGTGAACCTGTGGTAGAACGGGCTCAAAAGTTTCAAAAGGATATCGATGTATTGGAGGGAAGATAGGAATCATGAATCTGGAATCAAGAGCAAAAATGCCTATATAAAATTCCAAAGTTTAAAGCTCTGATGCCAAATGAATGACAATTCGCCGGCTGGCGAACTTAATTAGGACTTACGCACATCCCACCACGCAATAAATATGAGATAATGTATATATTACCAACGAAAATATTTCACATCTCATGCAGCGCACAAAATGTTCTTTAGAGCTCTACACAAAATTTTTGATTTCAAACCACAATCG
>JAZDFH010000060.1:0-8175 GCA_043808035.1 bacterium
CATGTTGATATTTATGATCAGATGACATTTTATGGTTCATTAAATCAACCTGGTAACTTGCATGTATGGTGTAAAGCTTTTGGTATTGAAACTTCTGAAACGGCCGAGGTTGATGATATTCATCAGGCATTTGAAAAAAAACAATACGATGATATCGCTCGTCGAACTGCGGCAAATCTTTTGGCTATCAGTGCACTTTATGAGCGGTGGAATACATCTTTGAGGTTTTAAGTTTGGTAGTGGCTTCCTTGTTTTCTGTTTCGATCAGCAGTATCAGGACGTTTCCGACATTCTGTTAATCCACATTGAACACATTTCCATCGTTGTGCCCTGGCTGCTGTCATACCCCATCAGATCATTGATTTTTTACACTGTTCGCACCTCTTTTTTGAATGGTTATTGAAGTTAACTTTCATAATTGAAACAAATATACTCTCCAAAACCCAGGCATAGCTTGGGTTTTGGAGAGTATGTCCACCAACACAAATTATTATTTAACCCAAAAATATTCTCCGATACAATACTTGGCATTATACGAACATAGTCGAAATAATATATCTTCTGACTGCAATACTACCTGCGGTTATACAATGTATTGAAATTATTTATATTTTCATGTATCCTACATTAGTCAGACCGCTTCTAAGGCGGGCTGTTTTATTCAAAAAACAATGGAAATTCGAAATATAGCAATTATTGCCCATGTTGATCATGGGAAAACAACACTCACCGATGCGATTATGCGGCAGACGGGTATGTTTGAGGAGGGGATGAGTATGGATACTAATGCGCTTGAGAAAGAGCGTGGTATTACGATCTATTCAAAGAATACGGCAGTTATATACAAAGGAACGAAGATAAATATTGTCGACACGCCGGGTCATGCGGATTTTGGTTCAGAAGTTGAACGTGTTTTGCGTTCGATTGATTCGGTATTGCTCATTGTTGATGCACAAGAAGGACCGATGCCTCAAACGCGTTTTGTCCTCAAAAAGTCATTAGAACTCGGACTTAAACCAATCGTCGTTTTGAATAAAATTGACAAGCCTGCAGCGGACCCTAAGTTGGCGGAAGAACAAGTGTTTGAATTGTTTATGGACTTAGGCGCAAATGATGAGCAGCTCAATTTTACTACAGTATATGCAATTGGACGAGAAGGTATCGCGAAACGGAAACTCGATGATATGTCAGTTGATTTGCAACCGTTACTTGATACAATCCTTGAAAAAGTTGATCCTGTGAAAGCAATGACTGATATACCTTTCAGGTCACAATCATTTAATCTTGCGTATGATAATTTTTTAGGCAGAATGGCGATAACACGTATTTATGATGGGAAAATTCATGTTAATGATGCTGTATTTGTGAAGAATATAAAAGGAGAGACACGAAAAGGAAGAATAACTAAACTGTTTACTTTTAAAGGGGTTTCAAGAGAAGATGTCTTGGAAGCATGTGCAGGAGATATAGCTATGATAGCTGGATTGCCTGATATATTTATTGGGGAAACAATTACAACGAATGAGAATGCTGAAATCCTTCCTGCCATTAAAGTCGATGAACCTACTATCAGTGTAAATTTTTTGGTCAATAATTCTCCATTTGCAGGGAAGGAAGGAAAATTTGTTACAGGGAGACAGATAAAAGAACGATTGGAACGAGAATTGGAAGTAAATGTAGGGTTACATATTGATTTTAGTAGTGGTGACGCCTTTAAAGTTTTTGGTAGAGGAGAATTACATATAGCAATTCTTTTAGAAAATATGAGACGAGAAGGGTATGAATTGCAGGTTTCACAACCAACCATTATTATCAAGGAAGAGGATGGGAAAACTTTTGAACCGTTCGAAGAAGTAACGTTGGACATTCCAAGTATATATCAAGGTGTCATCATGGAGAAGTTAGGTCAACGGAGAGGGACATTGCTTGATATGAAACAAAAAGGAGATATGATCCGATTGGTTTTTGATATACCGACTCGTGGTCTTTTGGGATATCGTGGTCAATTTATCATCGACACAAAAGGAGAAGGCGTTATTGCAAGTCGAGTAGTTGGGTTTAAAGAATATACAGGAGAGATACAGCGACGTGTAGTTGGTTCAATGGTTTCAATGGTGAGTGGCAAAGCGCTTAGTTTTGCTCTTAATAATTTGCAGGATAGAGGGAGGTTGTATATTGGACCGAATGTAGAAGTTTACGAAGGAATGGTAATAGGAAATACATCGAAAGGAATAGAGATGTCAGTTAATCCGATTAAAGGAAAGCACTTAACCAATATGCGTGCCGCTCGAGCTGATGAGAATATTCAACTTGTCCCACCGCAACCACTTACTATTGAGTCAGGTCTCGAAATTATGTCTGAAGATGAGTATTTAGAAGTGACTCCAATAAGTGTCCGTCTGAGAAAACAATATCTTTCAGAGGGGGAACGTGTTAAGTCGAACAGGAAAAAGTAGTAGTTAATAATTCTCCACAGGAGGGATAAATATTTTTTGTGTTTTTTGGTATAATTTATATAATGAATACCAATGAAAATATTGTAATTAAAGAAAAAGAGATTTTACGGTTTGTTATTGCTGCAGAAGTTACTGATGAAGAAGGGCAGCGTTTATATCAATCATGCATCTCGTGTCTTGATTCAAGTGCAAATGCAAACGGGCTAGTATTGATCGATACATCAAATGCGGATGAATTTTCATTAGAGGCTAGGAAGCTATGGATTGATTGTTTAAATCATCCCAATATTAAAAAAGCTGCAATTTTTGGCGGCAAAATTTTTGTGAGAACATTGGTGGAAGATATTGTAAATTCTTTAGGGAAAGATTCTGTCAGAGCATTTAAAACCGAGGAAGAAGCACTTAACTGGTTGCGTGCGGACTAACTTACGTAAGTATTTAATCCTAGTTTAAGGCGATGGAGTCTGTACACATTAGTGGTGGCATAGTCACTATTAACATGTAGCCCGTTAATTATATCCTTGTATATCTAAGATCAATAATATAATGCACATCAGAGATTTATACAGTCTTTTTTTATTGCCATTTTTGCGGTAGATTTGTATTAAACTTTAGGTGGGGAGAAAACAAACACTGCTATAGTCAAAATAGGTGCAAAGAGTATGGCTATAAGAAGCGATATAGCGTATTATCCATATGATTATAATTCCACTAATATAACAGATTTACTGGCAATCCAATTCACAATGTTGTTATGTGTAAATTTTATGTAATAAAATGTACGAGTAAATGAATTTCTACGCAAAAGGGCAAAGACTGAAGCGAAAGTTAATCGCTAAAAAAATAATTATAACTGCGAGAAATGAATAAGAAGAATCAAAGTCCTGGAGAAACCGGGATTTTGTTTTTTTAATTAAGCCGATTTATTTAACGAATTTTTTCTTATATTCTTCCAATGAGGTTTTTATCAATGTATATGCTTCATCAGGCCCTAGGAATTCACCAACTTTTACCGTATCTTTTCCTGTCTGGGGGATTTTATACATTTCCATAAACGACTTCATGTCTTTTCTTTCGTACGGTGTAAGATCTTTTATGTGTTGTACATGCTCGTATCGTGGATCTTTTGCATTGACACAGATTATTTTATGGTCAACTTCACCGTTATCGATCATTTCCATCATCCCAACGACGCGCCCTTTCACAAGAACGCCGGGGAAAATCGGTGCTGAACTGAAAACGACTGCATCGAGCGGGTCTTCATCACCACTGTTCCATGTATTTGGAACATCACAGTAATTTACAGGATAGAATGTCGGGCCATAAAGTACGCGATCGAGCTCAAGAACACCGAGTTCTTTATTATATTCGTATTTGTTGACATCTCCTTTTGTTATTTCGACGATAAGATTGAGAATTTCGGGCGCTTTATCTTGTTCGATAGTGTGAAAATGTGAATTAATATATTTATCCATATTATAGTTTTTTATTTTACTCGCAAACATTATAAACCAATTAAGGAATGATATACAAATTATTTAGTTTTTAGCGGCAAATGGAGAGTGTTGGTAAATTATCTACTGATACTGATTTCTTCGCCAAGTTCAGTGCTGCACGCGTAAATAACGATTCTTCCACCTGAATCTTTTTTGATTGCATAGTATGTCCGTTCAGCGTTGCCATCTTTTGGGTCGTAAGGGATATCTACTATGTAATCCGAAACCAGTGACGGAGTAAGATCAATACATGCACTTGCATTTGCTTCACTTGTCTTGTAATAATTAAATTCATTCAGTTCCCAGTAAAATCCTGTATTGATAGATGTTGCGTAAAATCTGATACGAGCCTGACTTACCGTACCTTCCGTAAAGTTTTGTTCAACCCATTGTTTATCAGAAAACGGTCCTTCGTATACATGAGTCCATAAGTCGTCTTTATAAACGTCGACATCAATCGTACTGACTTCTGCGCCTCCACGTGCATAAAATTGAATATGATCAGCAAACATTGGTAAATGGTCGAAGTAAAGAAATTCGCTCCATTGCGGATCGCCTATATTATGATAACTCCGTGCATATGTAATAGTGTTATCATCATATGCTTGCGTTTCATTCTCCCATTTTCCTGCAGGGTCATCAAACCCTGTGGGAAGAACCCACCCGGTACCGACTGCTTTCGTGGTAAAAGAATTATCTTGACAGTCGGCAGTACCCGCACTATTACGTACTTGCCCGTGAAAATGATACGGGGTGTCGGTCGCAAGATCTGAAATCACTTCATTAAAGCTGTCACTTGTCTGTTTGCTTCCTGTCCATGCAGTATCAGTTCCATAGCCGGTCGTTGTTCCATATTGGAAACGATATTGTACCGGTTCACCACCATCATCAAGGACAAGTCCATGGAGTATTGCCGCATTTTCTTGGATAGCGGTCGCATTTTGTGTGTTACATGTCGGCAGCGTAACAACAGGAACTGTTTGGTAAAATTGAAATTCATATAACCAATACCAAAAACCACCAACTTTATAGTTATAACGAAATCGTGCTTGTGTTACCGTTCCTTTCGGGAAGGTTAGTTCAACCCATTGGCAATTCCATGTCGATTCATCACCACCCTGAAATACATCGGTCCATGCGCCATCGAGATATACATCAATGTCGACATAATTGATATCAGAATTGAGATAATCAGCATTAACTCTGATACGGTCAGAAGTTATTGGATTTGTGAGTGTAAAAACGATGAACTGTCCTAATCCGGCCGAACCGTACGTGTTTGTGGCATACGTTCCTGTATTATTGTCATACGCAAGAGTTTCGGTAGTCCATTGGCTTCCTGGATCCTGGTATCCTATAGGGAGAACCCAACCTGACGCAGGCGGATCCATCCAGGATAGTTCCGTTTGGTTTGATATATTGTGAAGATTTGTTGCGGTAATAGTCGTAGTATAATATATTGGCTCTGTGTCGTGGACGCGCCATGTTGTTTCCCATGTCCCCTCGAATTTTGTGCCTTCTATGAGTGAGAGATCAATGGTGTCAATATTCCCCATATTTGCATTCACTGATGATATACCTGAAGCATCGGTGATATGTGCGGTAATGCGCATAATGTCTCCAGGAACTACTTTGATCGGATCAATAGTTGCTGACACAAATTGTGGCGTTGTGAGTTCCTCAGGAACCGGTGGCGCCGCTATTGCAAATATTTTTTGTTTTACTATTTGTGCTGCGTATTGGAATAAAGTTTGCTCGTTTTGTACAAAATGTTGACCGCATCCGATATCACAGCCTGAGTCAGCAGTCCCGATGACCCTCAATGTTGTGTCTACTCCGGGAGGAGTGGCACCATGGTGTCTGATAGTATACTGATATACGGCGTCTGATATTACTTTAATATCAGTTTGTCTGTTAGCGTTATTCATTTCTGCAAATTGCTTCGCAGGATTAATAGCAATAATGGTAATGCCTGCCAAAATGGAAATAGCGGCAATTACGAGTAAAACTTCAAGTAAAGTAAATCCTTTTAACTTTGTTTCTCGTAATGACATAAGAGTAGTATTATAAATCGATTATTTTTGAATTTTGGAATGATACTTATTGTTTACATTTTACTATGAAAAATAGTGAAGTCAAAGAAAAGGGGTCAGAAGTATATATCTTCTGACCCTTGGTGACATGTTGATACATATCTAAAGTGTTAACTCACATTTTTTAATAGGAGCATGAGAGAGATAATTGATTGCAGTGACTGCCGCTTTCGCAGAAGCGATTACGATATCGGTGTCAGACGCCCGTCCATACGAAACACCTTCACTGTTTGATAGTTTTATCGTTGCAATGCCGAATGCTTCAACACCTCCTGTTCCTTTACCAAGATCGTAAGACTCCATGCATATATCATTGTGCCATAAGTTGTGACTCTTGAGTGCATTTTGAATTGCGGCCCAGACTGAGCTGACTGGTCCATTGCCGCAGCCGGTTGCTTCTAAAACAGAGCCATTTGTGCGCAACTTGATATATACTTGTCGTTCGGTGCCTTTCTTCTGATAGTCGATTTGTTCTATCCATAACCAGTGTTCCGATTTCGCATGTTCTTCAGCTGTTATTTCTTGCATAATCATATGCAGATCAGTGTTATGGATAAATGGTTTCGTAGCAGCGAGGTTAGAAAACTGTTGGTACGCAATCGCTAACTTTGCCGTATCGATCGTATAACCGATTTCTATGAGACGCTTTTGTAGGCCATGTCGCCCTGACTGGCTGGTGAGTGGGAATGATTCACCTCGCCATCCAACCATTTCAGGAGATATGATTTCATATGTCCGTCGGTCTTTCTGAACGCCGTCTTGATGGATACCTGAACTGTGGGCGAATACGTTTTGTCCAACGATGGGGAGTGTATCGGGAATAGGCTTCTGGATAATAGCAGAAAGGAGTCGTGCGGTTGGGCCGATTTGGGTGGTGTTAATATCGACATTTAGTCCAAAATAGTCCTGTCGCGTAAGAAGTGCCATGACAACTTCAGCAAAATGGGTATTACCCGATCGTTCGCCAATGCCGTTTATTGTGCATTCCACTTGTCGTGCACCATTTTTGAGACCCGCAAGCGCATTCATCGTTGCAAGACCAAGATCATTGTGACAATGCACTGACAACACAATTCCTTTTTGACTGATAAGTGGAACGTCACGAATAAGTCGCGCAATCATCAAACCATATTCATCTCCAACCGCATACCCGACAGTATCAGGTATATTGATTATTCGTGCTCCTGCCTCAATTGCTGCAGTGACAATCCTAATCAGAAATTCATACCCGGTTCGGGTTGAATCCTCGGGCGAAAATTCTACGTCGTCGACATAACTTCGTGCCTTTTTTATTGCAGCGATAGCCATTCCAACAATTTCGTCAGGGGAACGACGTAACTTATTTTCTACATGAATCTGACTTGATGCAACAAAGACATGAATACGAGGATTCTGTTTCGCGTGAAATAATGTTTCAGCAGCACGTTCTATGTCTTCTTGTTTCGCTCGTGCTAAGGCACAACAAGTAAATACCAGAAACTTCTTCAGCAACGCGGCGAACAGATTCAAAATCTGTCTCAGAAGAGACAGGGAATCCTGCTTCCATGATATCAACATGCATTTTTGCCAGTTGATGCGCAAGAACAACAGTATCATCAGGGCTATGGTGACATCCCGGTGATTGCTTCCCATCACGAGAAGTTGTGTCAAAGAAAATCACTCTTCCGTCCATAATAAAACCCTCCTTTTGTTGATTGATTGGTGAGAAAACACTTTATTGTTTTAGAAAAGAACTCAAAGAACTAAAAAAGCCTTCACAGCGAGTGAAAGGCTTGTATGTGTTTATCTAATAGAGGGATTATTGTTGCCTAGCTAAACACAAACGAACCTTCCACTCATGAGGAAGGAGAAGTAATAGAAGACCAAGTGCTAATGCGGTTGGTACAATATATGATTCGATTGTGTGTATGCTTGTGTGCATTATTATGTTAATAACATAAATATATTGATAAGTAAACAATACTCAAGAAGAAACTCTCTGTCAAGGCTAAGAGCCTATCCCAATACATGTTATACTATATGAATGAAAACAAAGAAGAAACATGTTCGCAAAGACTATATAATCCCAGACGCTCTCTGGAATGAAATAGAACCTATTATCCCTCGACATCAACCTCCAAAACACCCTCT
>JAZDFH010000061.1:0-16676 GCA_043808035.1 bacterium
CCATTCCAACACAAGAAGGAGCTGAGACAGCTCCTTCAAGATGGGTATCGTATCATTGATATATGACAATAACAATGAAAGATAACCATATACAAAGTGTGACACAACTTGGCGAATTAATACAATTCACAGATAGAACAAAATTCAAGGTTCCAAACAAGAAAGAAGCATATGATTGGATTGATGATACATTAAACAGATTCAAATACTTCAGAGAAACAAAGAAAAATAAAAGTATCATCAAAAGATATATCGTAACCATAACAGGATATGGAGAAAACCACATTGATAAACTCATAGCAAGGAAAAAGAAATATGGAAAAGTGTTTTTCAAAAAACGCACACAATACAAATTTCCAAGAAAATATACTACGGAAGATGTTTTTTTGTTAGCTGATACTTTTAATGCATATAGAGGTCAAAATGGGAATGCGATCAAAAAGGTATTATCTGAACAATATGAAATCTTCAAAGATGAAAAGTTTAAAAGATTAAGTAGTATATCAGTATCTCATCTATACAACTTGAAACAGACAAGGGTATTTCAATCAAAGTTTTTGATATATTCAAAGACAAATTCAACATCAGTCCCAATAGGTGAAAGAAGAAAACCGAATCCCCAAGGAAAACCGGGGTATATACGAGTGGATTCCGTACATCAAGGAGACCTGAATAACAGTGTCTCCGCGGAATTTGATACAAGAAAAGGTGTCTATCATATTAACCTTGTAGATGAAGTGACACAGATGGAAATTGTTGTTGCCACAGAGAAAATAAGCGAAGCGTTCCTGGAACCTGCTTTAATCGATGCTTTTCAACAATTTCCATTCCGTATTATTAATTTCCATTCTGATAATGGATCTGAATACATCAACAAGATTGTGGCAAAACTGTTGGAAAAGATGAGAATACATCAAACCAAGTCACGATCGAGGAAAAGCAATGATAACGCTTTGGTAGAGTGTAAAAACGGAGCTGTGGTGAGAAAGTATTTTGGACACTTCCATATTTCACAAAAACATGCGAAAAGGATTAATGAATTCTATAAAACGTATCTTAATCCTTTTTTGAATATGCATAGATTCTGCGCTTTCTCTTGTGAATATGTGGATCCTAAAGGGAAAATACGAAAAACGTATCATTCAAAAGACTATATGACACCGTATCAAAAGTTATTGTCTTTGGAAAATGTTGGAGAATATTTGAAACCCGGTATCTCTGTTGATGTGATTCGAAAGAAACTTTTGGAACACACTCACTTTGATTTTGCTAAAGAGGTTGAACAAGCTAGAATGAAACTGTTGTCGAAAATTAATAATTAACGATATATCTTGATACGTTATTTCGGTGTATTTTACGGATTGGAAAATACTTGTGCGTAAGTCCTAATTAAATTATGCACTTTTACTGATATTAAGCATAATACCTCCCATGGTCATAAACACTGCAAGCGCAGTCCCTCCATAACTCACAAACGGTAATGGAACTCCAGTAAGTGGTATGAGTCCTGAATTTGCGCCGACATGGACAAACACTTGAATTGCCAAAATTGTAGAAAAGCCGACTAATATCAAACGAGTAAAATTATCATCTGTATGTTTCGCAATCAGATATCCTCTTAAAATAACGAGCAGGAAAATTCCTAGAATAAACATTGATCCGACAAAACCGAATTCTTCAGCAACAACCGCGAAAATAAAATCTCCGATACGTTCAGGTAGATAACTTTTTGAGAAAGAATTACCATAGCCAACCCCCCACAATCCTCCTGAACCAATAGTCATAAGAGACTGATTTATTTGATATCCTGACCCGGCAGTATCTTTATTTGGATCAAAAAAAGTCATTATCCGTTCCCGACGATACGGTGTAATACAAATAATAATACTTAAAACCAATAATCCCATTCCTATGGTGGCAAAAATATACTTCCAACGTGCACCGGCGATAAAATAAATTGCGAGAGCCGTCGGCATCAAAATAATGACGGCGCTTGTCGATTTTTGCAGCAAAAGCAAAAAACCGATCACCCCCACGATCGCCAAAAATGGTATAAATCCTTCAAATACACTATGATTTCTCTTTTTTTGCATATTTGCCAACCATGCAGCAAGATAAAGCACAAAACTGATTTTTAACATCTCCAGTGGCTGAATAGTCATTGGACCGATACGCAACCATCGATATGCTCCACCGACAGCAAACCCGAGAGGTGTAAAAACAAGAAATAACGCAACAATATTGCTCAATAATAAAAACGGTGCAACCTTCTTATAAAAATGGTAGGGTAAAAGATAGCCAACTATAAAACCAATCACTCCTAACGAAAACCCGAAAAAAAGCTGATGTTTAATATAATAGTAGGCATCATTAAATTGTATTTTCCCCAAATCGGATGACGCGGACGCAAGCATGACAAAACCGAACACGATCAAAAACCCAATTGCCGCAAACAATACATAATCAACTTGTTTATGTCGACGTATCATCTTGTTATTATTTTTGTCGTATTATCATACCTTGATTCGTTGTTCCTCCAACGAAAGCTTTTTTTACATGTAAATCATTTTTATCAAGAAGCACCAGATCCGCTCTTTTGTCTTTCCGTATAACTCCCCTATCTTCCAGTCTAAAAAATTCAGCGGGAATCGCCGTTATTTTCCTGATAGCCTCTTCAATCGGCATGTGTGCTTCGGATACCATCAAATGTAAAAATTTCGGGAAAGTATTAACGTGTCGTTCATGTTTATATACTTCACTGACAATAGGTGAATGGCTGTTGGAAACAATAAGTGCTTGTGGATCACAGAGTACTTTTTGTAATGTTTTTGCATTAATATCTTTATAAAAAACCGTTGCGCGCAAATTAGTCATAATCATGAGTTTTAACAAAGCACGTTGCGGAGATAATTTATGTGTCTCTGCAATATCAGCGATTGTCTTTCCTACCAAAAAATCATTTTTTTGCGCACTCGCGACTTGAATATGTTCAGGGTCGATATCAGTAAAAGCCTGTTCAAGCCGCGCCAACGTATTGGGACGTTGCAGCTTTTCAAGCATTGCTCGTGTACTTTTATCTTGTGCCCATGGAGGGAGCAACGTATAAATCGAACGCAGACTATATACATGTGGAAAAATAGCAAAACGAAATCGATGAAGATCTGTCGATTTACGTAAATATTCCAATGCCTCTTCATATTCCGCTTCAAACCCAACTAATGGTTGGAACCAACTAATCATAGTCCGTGCTTCTGTCTCTGCCGCAAGGGCGATTGTTTCTGAAACTGAATTGACTAATTGGTATCGTTGATCCCTTAAATGCACCGAGTAAACCTTCTTCTCGTCAGCACATTCTTGCACAAGCATCTTTATTTCATCAGGAGGAGCATATCGACCATGAATATGACTCAATCCTGAAGAACAGCCCAAGACACCGTCAGAGAGTGCTCCCCGAATCAATTTCTGAAATACACGCAATTCGTTTTCATTCAAATCGCGCTCAACCATGTGAGTCAATTCACTCTTTATGCTTGCATGCCCCGCGAGCATAGCGAAGCTTACTCCAAGCTGCAGATGCTCCAATGTTGAAAAAAACTCACTGCACGTATGCCAATTAATGTTTATTTGATCGGCATCTGTCCACCTACGAAACAATTCCAATGAACCATAAAAAAGTGGAGCGAGAGATACTCCATCATGACCTCCAATAATCGTCGTAACGCCTTGTTTTACAAAATCAGCTTGCGCAGGATTCGTCAGTAAATCAAGGTGATGATCAGAAGCTGCATATGCGTCGATAAATCCTGGGGTTAAATAATCCCCGTTCCCTTCAATAACCGATTCGGCGCTTTTAAAATGAAATTTACCTACTGAAGAAATTTTATCGTTGTGCACATATACATCCCCCTTAAATGGCGGTCTGCCTTCGCCGTCTATAATTTGTACATCCCGGATTAAGAGCGTCATTAACAAGATTATAAAACGGAAGCGACGAAAAGAGAAACTTTTCTACCAAATACGTCCCAGAAAGAAAAGAGCGAGCCCAATACCGACACATACCACTGAAATAATCCAAAAACGCATCGTAACTTGCGACTCGGGCCAACCTGATGCTTCGAAATGATGATGGATGGGAGCAGAGATAAAAACTTTCCGTTTGAAAAATTTCTTACTTATTACCTGAATAATAACCGAGAGCGCCTCGATAACAAGAATAATCGCAAAAAGTGGCAATAAAACAACGGTATTTGTAAGCGCTGCTATGACGCCAAGGGTGATGCCAAGCGCCATACTGCCAGTATCTCCCATAAAAAATTTTGCCGGATAAATATTGAACCATAAAAATGCCAATAGAGCACCAATCACAGCGCTACTCATTGCCGCAAGATTGTATCGTCCCAGAACAAAAGAAACAACGGTTAGAGCTCCAAAAGCAAATAAGGAGACGCCCCCTAGTAACCCATCTAAACCATCCGTTTCGTTCGCAGAAAATGCGCTTCCAACAATCACAAAGATAAAGACAGGGACATACCAAAAACCGATATCAAAGTTTCCTAAAAATGGGACTGTAATTTGGGTAAAACCAAGCTTTATAAAAAACCACCACGCCCCTATCATCGACAATAACGTATAAATGATCAGTTTCCCTTTAACCGGCAAGCCACCACCTTTTGAACCAATTTTCAAAACACCCAGAAAATCGTCTATCAAACCTAAAATCGCGGCGAAGAAAAGCGCAGCAAGAGGTAAATACGTTTGTGCTCTATCAATAAAATTCAAATGACCGAAAAATCCATTAAATAAAATCCCAAATACCCAAAAAAGAGCCGCAAGACCAAGTACCGTCCCCCAAATAATAACCCCTCCCATTGTGGGAGTTCCTTCTTTTTTTCTATGAAGATTTGAAAATATTGGTGCAGATTCAGACGTTCTAATTTGTTTCCCCGCACTAATATTTCTCAAAAACCGCAAAACAAGCGGTGTCATTCCAAGCGCTACCAAAAAAGCGGTTAGCGCAATAATTAAAATACGAAGTGCTTCCGAACCAATAGGATGTGATGTAAACATACTAGAATTATAAATTATGTAATATATTTTCTGTTTCCTGAAATCGATCAACAGTACCAAATACGGTAATAATAACAGTATCGTTGAGACGACGAAAGATCGAGACTAAATTACCTCCAGACGATGGGATGTATCCTGTTTTCCCGCCTATAAAGTCGTCTCTACCCGCAAATATGTTGATATTGTAGAGTGTTCTAGTTGTTTTCTGTAAATGACTAGTAATCGTAAACTGTGGTTTTGTCGTAAACGCTAGAATATCGGAATGATTTTGGTAAATATATTGTACCAATCGCTCAATATCTTGAATTGTTGTTCGATTATGAATCGATAACCCCGTGGGGTCAACGAAGACAGAATTTTCCATGCCGATTTCTTTAGCCCACTGATTCATTTTCGTAATAAATCTATCTCTACCGTAGTTGGAGGCAATCGCCTCACCCGCATCGTTACTTGAAACAACAAGCATCGCACCGACACTATCATTCAGTGTAAACACCTCACCGGGAATAAATCCACCACTCTCACCTTCTGTCGCAATAATATCATCTGTAAATAAAATAAGGTCATCCTTTTTCAAAGATTCAAAAGCAACAACAGCCGTTAAAAGTTTTGTCAATGACGCGGCAGGCCATCTCTTGTCTATTTCCCATGCAAACAGTCTTTCACCACTTATACGTATCGCCCCTGCAGCACTCCCTTTAAACGCCACATCAGGCGTAGGAATCGATGCGGAAGGAGCAACAAGATTTGGCTCTGTTAAAACAGGCTCTTTTTCGGGTATTCCCTCTTGCGCGACTTCAAATCGCGTTATTGGAGTCATTATTTTTCCTCCCGCTGCTTTTTCTTTTTGCTCAAAAAACAACGTATGCGACTGTAGCAGCAAAACAACTATCAGAAGAAAACCACTTAGACAACAAATACATTTAAATATTAAACTTTTCTTCCACCTCTTTTTCTTCATGGTCTACTACTTTTTCTTCATCTAAAAAAAGACGTTGCATTTCTTCTTTATATTCGCTATATGCTGGGAGTGTATCACAATTTGACACACCGATATAGCGTAAAAAATCATTCGTTACTTGATAAAGAAAGGTTTGAACATTGTCAGTGTCTTTCTTTTTTTCAACGAGTCCTCGCACCGTTAAATTCCGCAGAATGGAACTGGAATTAACTCCGCGGATATAATCAACACGTGCACGGGTACATGGTCCAATATAGGCAATTATCGAAAGCGTTTCCAAACTTGCAGGCGTAAGCGGCGCATCAAACTCTTCGCGTGCGATTTCGCGGGTTATATGCCCTAATGATGGTTTCGTCATCAAAAGCACCTGTTCATCCCGAATCAGCAATGTAATCCCCCTATTTACATCTTCCAACATCTCAGCGTATATACGCAAAGATTCTTCCAACATTTCCCGATCACATGACAACAACGTCATCAATCTCTTGAATGATATCGCGTCGCCATGCATAAAAAGAATCGCTTCCAGTGCAGCTATTTTATTATTCGATTTTTTTTGTAATTTTGAATCCATATCTATAAATGTTTTTTTATAACTATATCAGAAAAAAGTTCTGTTTGGTTGCTGTCAATCGATTGATTTCTCATTAAATGCAGTAATGCTAAAAAGAGTACAATCACCTCGACACGATGTTTCCCTCTCGTCATTTCATTAAAGCTAGTCTGCGCGGTCTTGTCCACTCTCACAAGTAATTCTGTAATTTTCTCTTGCAAATTTACCATAACGATTTCCGATGTCTCATGTCGCGGGAACGTGACTGCCAATTCTTCGATGATTTTTTGTAACGCCTTCCGTAAATCATCAGCAGTCAACGAATCGGTAAGATAAAAACCTTTTTCTACCGTCGCAAGATATGGTCTTTGGAAAGCAACATGTTGCCCCCAACGCACAATAATATTTTTTTCCGCTTCTTTAAAACGTTGATATAATTGTAACCGTTGTTCGAAATCCACAATTTCTTTCTCTTCTTCCTCTTCAAGTTCCAAAGAGGGCAGAAGTGCATGAGATTTTATTAAAATCAGCTTTGCGGCGACCGCAATGAAATCAGCCAAAACACGCGGATGAATTTTTTTGATTGTTTTTATATATGCAAGAAAATCCGCAGTCACGGATGCCAAACTAAGACGGGTAATTTCCATTTCTTTTGATTCGATCAATTCAAGCAGCTTCTCTAAAGGTCCATGAAATTCATGCAATTGTAATTCGTATTGCTCCATAATTATTGTTCAAAATTGTTTGTAATATACGAAAAAATAGTACGAGCATCCAACGCCGCATTTTCAGCTCCCAGTGCAATTATAACCACTGGTCGTACACTTGTACCAATCTGCAGTTCAAATAACGATATAATCGTTTCTTTTGCAGAAGTACTTACTCCTGTTTTGCCCCCGATAAACATCGGATCATCAAAAAAAACATTAAAATTCGCCAAATCCTTAAAAATCGTCTTTTCGTATGCCGTATTGGTACGTTTTTCATTCGTTATATCGAGAATAAACCGTCGGTTATTATATAAATATTTCGCAAGCAGAAAACAATCTTCCGCCGTTGAAGTATTTTCCGCTTGAACACCTGCGGGGTCAACAAAATGAGTATGTTTCATGCCTAACGATTCCGCTTTTTTGTTCATAAGAGAAATAAATCGTTCTCTCCCTAAGAATTGAGCCAAAGCTTCCGCGGACTCATTCGAAGACTCAAGTAAAAGCGGATATAACAATTGATAGGCAGATACAGACTCCCCTATTTGCAGCCGCGGCTTCGAAGTCTCGATAAGCATATCGGAAGTCACTACAATCTCCTTTTCTATATTTATATACTCTGTAACAACCAAGGCGGTCATCAGTTTGGTAAGCGATGCCACTGAACGGATCGTTTTTGAATCTTTTTCCCACAGGACATAATTGCTATGCAAGTCAGCCGCCAGAATTGATTCAGCTGAAATAAACGGTTTTTTTTGTGCATACGTGAACGTATCTTCAATAAAATCTTTTTCAAATACCAAGACAGGCATACCGACAGACACATAGTCATACACTTGCTTGGCGTCTTCAGTCGAAAGACGAATACATCCCCCCGAATACGTAGAAGCTACGGGAGTATTGTCTGTATAATAAGGCCATCCGTGAATAAAAAAGTTTCCCTGGAATACCATACTCCACGGCTGATATACATGCCCCATCGAAGAAAAATGATTTTTCTCTTTCGACTCTATTTTATAAACGCCCGCAGGAGTCTCCCACCAGGAACCTTCACGTCCTTTTGTTAAAATAGGAGCGACAAAAACCGACGCACCATCCCGATAAACAGTAAGTTTCATTGCCGAAAGATCAGCTTCGATAAAATTTGCTTTCGAATCAATAAATTTCCGGTGCGTTATCATAAAAAAGTTTGCATCTTCAAGTGTCGGCTGTACACCATATTCGAATTTTAAAGAACTCCCGTCCGTATTGGCAAAATACAAAGCATACTGATATGCAACTTCTCGAAAATACACGATAGTGGTAATTGCAGCCGCACCGGAAAGAAAAAAAATGGCCAATACGAGCCACAAAGGAATTGATGAATTAAAAAACTTTTTCATAATAAGTACTTTTTATTATTCACCGGAAGCTAATGCATCTTTTGTATATACATTGGAAGGGTTCCACAACATCCATCCATTAGCATACTTGGTATAGTTATCTTCAATCAATGCGCTACACGACTTCGATATTTGATTGGCAGTTGACGTTGCACCTGCATGCTCCTTCTCATCACGTTCATTAAGCGCATCACAAAGTGCATCTGAAATAGCCGTTATCTGCGCCTTGACCTTTGTGGCATCGTAATCTGCGCCCATATCAAAATCTTGCAGCCATGGTCGCAGTTTTCCTGCACGAGCATATATCCCCGTTCGCACCACAAATAGCCGACTAAACGCATTTTTTAATGAATAAGCAACCACCTCGTGCGGAAATTCAGCAGGGTTCTTATATCCTAAAAAACCATTCGCATAATGAGATGGATATACCATTGGCGAAACATAATCAAAATTTTGATATGCGTCTTCTATTATCTGCCCTATACCCAAATCACCTTGATTTATCGTCGCAAGACCAAAAAGATCAGCAGATATTGTCGTCCCTTGCATATGCTCATTAAGATAGACGAAAAAATTATGAATAATTTCGTGCTTCTCCTGCTTCGATGAATCATAAGAAGAAAAAATCATATTCTGCAACGATCCATCTGAAGGAAATCGGATATAATCAAAATTTACCTCATCAAAACCACGAGCCGCGGCTTCGTGCGCAATCGAAATATTGTAATCCCATACATTATGGTTGGAAGGATCCATCCATGCAAGACCTTTATTATCTTTCCAGACGGTTCCTGTCTCCGTACTCTCGACAGCCCATTTCGGTTGCGCCGCGGCAAGCACCGGATCTTGAAACACTGTCAATCTCGCAATGACATAAATTCCGTTATCATGAAATTGTTTGATAACCGCATTGACATCACGAATCCGCGGTTCTTGAGCACCATATTCATCGACATCCTGTAAATCCGTATCGTAAAGTACATGACCTGAATAATCTTTGATATCAATGACGATCGCATTTAATTCGGTATCTTTAATAAGATCTATCATCGCTTCCCTTTTCCCAGGACTCCCCGCAGACCATGCTGTCGCATAGATAGCCTTAATCGTCACAGGTGGATGCATAAGCGGTTTTTGAGCTTGTGTGCGGCCTTGATCGTTCTGTGTATCAAGCGCGGCAAAAGCCGCCACGGCAGCAGCTTCAGGAACATCGGGAATGCCATCTGTCAACGATATATCTTTCGTTACGTCATCAATAGAAACGGTATAAGTATAATCAAATGCCTCGTAAAAAAATACTACTCCCACAAGTATTCCGATTACTCCGATTATGATAAGCTTTTTTTTCATAAAGTCGTTTTATTGTACGGTGTTTTCCACGTTCTGTCTAAAAATAAATTCCTAAGTCCGTCTTTTATACTTCTTCTCCGAAAACATGCATTTTTTGACCTATCTCTCACTTATAAAGTGCGTCTTCCGCTACACATTCCATATTTAAACCACGATAAATTTTTCATATCCAAAACCCTTTACATGAGCGTAAAATCACCCCATTTGTCCGACTGCATACATATTCGTATAATACAGATGTATGAATAATGCACTATACCGACGATATCGTCCCAAAACACTTGAAGAACTTTTAGGTCAAGACATGGTATCCGAAGTACTTCTCAATGCCGCGAAGCAAGACAAAATTGGACATGCATATCTATTCTACGGATCGCGAGGAACGGGAAAAACGACGGCTGCCCGACTTATTGCAAAGATTGTAAATTGCGAAAAACGAATTTCCGATACAACATTTCAAAAAAAAGGGGAACCGTGTAACGAATGCCGACCGTGCAAAGAAATTGACGCAGGGCATGCACTTGATGTTATAGAAATTGATGCCGCATCAAATCGAGGTATTGACGAGATGAGAAATCTTAAAGAAGGCATCCGTCTCTCACCAATCTCATATAAATATAAGGTATTCATCATCGACGAAGCCCATCAGCTCACGAAAGAAGCCTCGAACGCATTGCTCAAAACATTAGAGGAACCGCCTGCGCATGCTATCTTTATTCTTGCCACAACCGAATACGACAAACTGCTCCCCACCATTACATCACGTACACAACGTTTTAATTTCAGACGTCCGACATTTAAAACAATTCTTAATAAACTTGAAAAAATTGCGGACGAAGAGAAACTCAAGATTAACCCAAAAACATTACAACTCATCGCCCGATCCGCGGATGGCAGTTTTCGCGATGCGGAATCCTTACTGGAGCAAGTCGTCTCTCTCGGTGCAGGGGAGAATGTAACGGACGTCGAACAAATCCTTGGAAAAATCGGACTCGAACGCACCGCGACACTCGCCGAATATCTCATAGTCGGAGATATGAGAAAAACACTTTCATATCTCGAAGATGTCTATGAAAGCGGATCAAACATCGTTCAGCTCGCCAAAGACCTTATCCATCATCTTCGCCGTACACTTGCTTTAAAATATGAACCTTCCCTCTCTGTCATATTTGAACGTGAGCTTTCAGAAGAAGAGATTAAAACACTATCACGACACGCAACACTGATTACAGATGAAAAACGAATCATTATTCTCCTCAAATCACTCATCCGTGCGTATGGCGAGATGAAATACAGCCCATTCGCATTCATTCCTTTGCAAGTAGCTATCATAGAAAACTTAATAGACTCAAATAAAAAATAAAATTTCTTTTAGTATTATTGATCAATGGATACTTCCCTATTCCATCCGATTTACCCTGGTTTAACGACTTGACAGTTAAGTAGAAAATCTGTATTGATTATATCATAATATGTTTCTTTAAAAATTTAATAATTAACAAAAAAATTTATGCAACCATCTTTAGAAATCTCACAAATTATTTGCAATCCGATAGATGATCCTATTAAAGCCCGTACCGTTAAACAAAATTTATCTGAATTACTTCAAGAGCTACATCCGACGATTACCGATCTTATGTACTTATATTATTCTGCAAAAGAATATTGGAATATACCCGTTCAAGAAGTTATCGTGGAAAAGATTAAAAAAATGAAACCAAAAGGAACGAACAATAAAAAAAAATTAGAACGCATCAATAGAAAAGAATTACTATTGGAGTTTAGAAGGATGATAAAAAAATTTCCCAATTTTGCATAAAAAAAGCACACTGAATCCCAAAACAGTCTACCCACAGTAGACTGTTTTATTATATACATTCGTCAAGAGGGCAATCCCAATCACTTGGCGCAAAAAATAACAATTTTTATGGTTATATGTTGTACCAACTGATTAGGTTTACTTGGTTTAAAAAAATTGACATATTTAGATTTTATTGTAATAATACAAATTAGTTCCTTAGTAAAGTCAATGACTTCAATTTGTAGTTTTACAATATTAAGAGGAGGGTTAGTCATGATAGGAGAATTGGTTGGGAAAGAAGACTTAACACTCAGTAGTACTACCTTTCGGTGGGAATATCCGCATAATATTCTCGAAGATAACGCCCCATTGTATCATGTCAAAGAAATCGCTGAACAAACGAGCCTCTTGAAAGGATTTTTCCCTAGGCTGGGATACGCTAATGAGGACTTGGCACAACAGCCACGACCTCGAGCATCTGAAGGATGGTTCACTGTTCCGCAATGGCATAAAATTGAGAAGACGTATCCCAAGGCATTTCTAGCAATACTTGAAGCCCTTGTTTCTCAATTAGGGCACAGAAATCTGTTCGATTTAGACAATTTTATTCGAGGTCGTTGGGGGAAACCTTACCTCCACGAACATTCGAGTAAAGTAGACGCATTTCAAAAATTGCGGGTACAACAGAATGAAGATTTTCTTGTTTTCCCCGCGCAATTTGGGCTTCGTCACCGAAAAATCGATACACTACAAGGGAGAAATATCTTTCTATCAAACGAAGTTGGGCTTGGAGCTTTCGAAGTGGGATGTATGCTCTTAAGTCATCTCGAGCGTTTTACAAGTGACGAAGAGGTATTTCCATCCTTAACCCTTGGAGCTACATGCCCCGGAGATGAATATACTTTTTCCAAACCAGGGTGGAGTCAAGGTGATCGTTCGGTATGTACGCCCTTCTATTATTTCTGCGAGCACATCAATAAGCTCACTATTTCTGTGACAGGCATTGATAATGACTGTGACGGACACTGTGGACTTGTCACCATGTTCCTTCCTACAGCGCACTAATGAGCGATACTATTATGCAAGTATCTATATAAAACGGGTAGATCACAACACGATCTACCCGTACCTTATTTTTAAAAAAATATCATGGGTTAAAACAACTATTTAATACCTGCAAATGTATACGCAGTTATATACAAAGTGTCACCTGCTTCTTTATTAATCGAAAGCGCAATAATCATAAACCGTTCAATTGAATTTTCTTAAATCATCAGTATAGCAATGATTTTAGCTTCCATCGCGATGATTTGGAATATTGTATAACTTCTTCAAATCGACATTGAGCTGATTTACCACGATAGCGTCGTTTTTATCAAAAATATGAACGAGCCGACAATAATTTTTATATAAATCAATTACTCCTATATTTTGAAAATCAAATTGAATTTGCAAATATTTTTCTGCCCTTACTTTTACCATTAAATCTCTCATTGCACATGAGCCATCAGGATACAACGTCTGCTTAAAGTTAATAAAACCATAAAGCTGAATATTATTTTCTTTTGTGATTGCCTTAAATAACGCAGTGTTAAAAGTTTGTGACTCGATAATAAAAACAACATACATTTCATTACGATACAACCCTATTTCACTATATTCCGTTGTAATGGTTGACAATGATTCTTTAATCATCTTGCCATTATTATCATAATTACCTTTCGTATACTCCATTTCAGATACAATAATGCCATTCTGTATAAATAATGCACGCAATTGTGTAAGTTTGCTTTCCATATTATAAAATATAAACCATTTCTTGGTAAAAAAACATTTTTATAGAAAATAAAACTCCGTAGGGCAGATTTTTGAATATCTACCCTACGGAGCATGTTAAAGATTTCCATATTTACGAAAATCGAAATTAATAAATAAAGAGCTGGCCAAATCCTGAAAAGCAAGGTTATTCATTCGTCTAATAATTGACCAGAATGAATAAAACTTCCTATGTGCTTTCCCCGCTTCTGCAAGAACTTCATCAGGACGACGGTTTTTAGGAACGAAGACACAATGAGATAAGTCATACTTATCCCATTGCCGCGTAATGATTCTCCTTTCAGCGTCTAATCGATTAAACAGTGCTGTACCCGGCAACGGAGTCAAGATATGAAAAACTGCGGTATCGAGCTTGTTTTTGATTGCCCATTCCGCTGTTGCTTCTCCAACACCGGGAGGATCATAATCAGACCCAACCATAAAACTTCCCATAATCGCAATTCCTCTTTTATGAAGCTCTCGAATCGCCGATTCGTAGCGATCATGCCACATGTTTTTTGTTCTGCTTGCCGAATTTTCCAAGACATCAGGATTAATAGATTCCAATCCAAGAAAAACCATTGCAAGACCACTATATGCTGCCACGTCAATAATATCTGGATCAGTAATCCGTATATCAGTCTGAGACATCCACCGTACGTTCAGCTTTGCCAATTCTTTAAAAAGTTCGATGGCATACGCTTTATCAGCAACAATGTTATCATCCATAAACACCAGGTAATCGACTTTATGTGCTGCCAATTCAGCTTTTATATCGACAATAAGCTTCTCAACACTTCTTTTACGTATCACTTTTCCATTAAACTGGGCAACGGAACAAAAGTCACATCCTATAGGACACCCTCGACCTGTCTGGAAGTACGTGTACGTACTTTTCATTGATGAAAAATACTTTGATACCCCCACAGAATATGTCCTCTTTGGTCTTCTTTGGAAATTAAAATCAAGATGTGAAGGTCTAGTAGCATGGTACACGGGCTGCAAACGTTTGTGCCATACATCATCTAAAATAGATGTCCAAAGTTCATCTGCCTCTCCAACAACGACACTGTCAACATGGTTTGCAACCTCCTCCGGATAAATGGAGGCATGAATACCCCCCATAATCACCGGAATACCGCGCGAGCGATACCTTTTTGCAATATCATATGCCCGCGGAGCAAGACTTGTTAACGCCGTAATACCTACAACATCGACTGGTCCATCAAAATCAATGGGCTCAAAATTTTCGTTAACTGTTTGCACCTCCCAATCAGATGGAGTGAGCGCTTCCAATTGGATTAATCCCTGTGAAGGGATATTTTTATAAAAGAACGCTCCAGTTACTCCACCGTCTGAAGACCGTGGTTGAATCAATGTCACTTTTTTCATGACACACCTCCCTTTCTAGGAAAAAAAGAACACTTTCAATAACCGTAATTGGTTATCTTAATGTATATAATATTTTTGAGTTTTGTCAACTTGATTAAATTACCTTTTTATGGTTTAAGGCAAAGTTTGTATTCCACAATCAAGCGTACAGGTATTATCTCTCGTTTCTAATTTTTCACATACACCATTACCACACTTCTCTCTACTAGTTAGACCAATGATAAACAAACCAATAATAAAAAGTATGAAAAAAATTTGCAGTTTTATAACATGCTTAGTTTGCATTATGAAATTTTTCCTGACATTCAATTGCGATTCTTATGCATTCTTCAGGATCATATCCAAGATCATCACACCACTTAATCGTAGAAAAGATTAAATTACCAAGTTCTTTTTTTAATTCAGTATCTGTATGGAGATCCCTATCTTTGCCCACATTTCGCTCCCATCTGCAAATATCACCGAAAACTTTCCCCATGCGAACGATGATCTGGTTAAGCACAAGTTTTTGGTCTCCCCAAATTTTATGACTACGTTGTAATAATTCCTTTATCTCCATAGATTGTTCATTGATTATGCTACCGCCAGACAAAACATACGATGCAATATAGACACAGTATAAATCTATTTTTATTTTCTTAACAACGCTTTAAAAGCCTCACATAAAGCGCCATAAAAAGATACCAATGAACATAAAATCAAATATTTATTGTTGGTCTCAATATATCCCCATAACGCAAGCACTGATAGAAGCACGAGGAAATGTAAAAACCAAAATTGTTTTTTTGAAAGTATTTTATGTCCAATCATAGAGTAAATTTAGTTATCCTCTACTTCTAAAATTTCACGTGCTTTTCCTTCGTCCTTCTCGTTTACCAATAATTGTGACGGTCCATTGAAAAATCTAAGATGTGGCACACCGCCACCGTCTGAAGAAATTAATGATTTAATGCCATTGTTTTCCAAAAGACCACCAATAAGTTCAGCTTCGGCTCGTGTATTATAAATTGCAATTTTGATTAACTTTGTCATAAATCTCCGATATTATACACATTTATTAATGGAAGTGCCATCAATCTCATTCTTTTATCTCTGCCTTAATAAACGAATGCCGCCTTCGCGGACATACGGCGGACCGAAGGCGGTGTTTTTTGATTGATGTTCGAACTTTTTTTGAGCAAAACCCCCAATAAGGAAGCCCCTCCGACGCTAAAGCTTTGGCGGGCAGGCACCCCCGCCACTGCTCTCCGCCAGCTGGCGGATCGCCACACCACAGAAAAATACTCTTTGCTCTTTTCATTTTGCGCGCGCCCGATTTCTTTTTCTCCTAATGAAAAGAGTATTTTTCTGTGGTGTCTTGCTTTGAAAAGCAAGGTGGCGGAACTGGCCTCTATCTTTCGCAAGAACATGGCGGAATTCCCCCCAAACCCCCCTTCCGCCATGTTCTTGCGGGGACGGGACGGGAACGGAAGCAGGCGGGCAAAAATTCCTTCCCCCCAACCCCCTGCCTTTTTGCCCGCCTGCTTGGGCTTCGCCCCCAAAACTTTTCGGCGGACGGACGGCGGGACTATTTAACAATTGCTACAAAATCGGCGATTTTGCTTTTAAGTTGCCCAAGTCCGTGATCATCGCCAACATCAACATGCGA
>JAZDFH010000062.1:0-3056 GCA_043808035.1 bacterium
TTGAGGTATTCATTCGGTTTGCGTCTCTTGGCGACGACTTCGTTGGTCATCGCGGTAATCAAGGAGCGCACTGTTCGTAATCGCACTTCATCTCGCGCGCGCAATGCGTCCGGAATAGATTGCTTCAACGTTTCGTGGATAGTCATAAAACAGAGTATACTATGTTTATGGAGAACAATATCGAGAAATTAAATCAATTTTTTGAACAAGTAAAGATACTGACCTTTTGGAAGCGGATTTTCGGTTGGTCACAATTCAGAACTCTCAGTTATGAAGCCTACCAGGAATTCAAATTGCTTCTTTCCAATTCTAATCAAACATTTCAAAACGCTGGCGAAGCAAAACATGACATCTTAATTCTCAAAAACGACAATGATCATCTTCGTACAATACAGAAAGAGCAGGGAATCGAACTCTCCACTGTAAAGGAACGGATCAGTCACCTTGAACAAGAGAATTCTCTCCTTAAAAGAGAGAACATAATTTTCAAGCAAACGGAAGACAGTCGAAGAAAAGAATACGAGAGCAAGGCATCCACTCTAAATTCGATTGAAGAGCAGATACGAAACGACCGACAAAAGGAGATCAACGAACGGCAACAAAAAGAAATCGATAGGTTAACACAACTGAAGGAAACATGGGCGAAACATCAAGAAAAAGTGCAGGAAACTATCAAGGGAATCTGTCAAAAACACACAATTGATTATGTTGACAAAGTTCCTTTTAAAGGAAGTCCGGACAACACAATTAAGATCTGCGATGAATTCGTCATCTTCGATGCAAAAAGTCCGTCTTCGGATGACCTTGATAATTTCCCCACTTATATAAAGCAGCAGACCGAATCCGTTAGAAAATACATCAAAGAGGAAAATGTTAAAAAGGATATTTTTTTGGTGATACCGTCGAATACTGTAAATGTAATTGAGCAGTTTTCATTCAATATGGCAGATTATAATGCCTTTGTTATTACCTTGGACGCGATTGAACCAATTATTCTAAGTCTTAAAAAGCTTGAAGGATATGAGTTTATTGATCAACTTAGCCCAGATGACCGTGACAATATTTATAGAGTTATTGGAAGATTTGCCCATGTCACAAAACGCAGAATTCAGATTGATCAATTTCTCGGGCGAGAATCGCTAGAAATTTTGTCCAAATGCGATTCTGATTTGCCTCACGAGGTCCTAGAAAAGGTTATCGAATATGAGAGGTCAGAGAAATTAAACCCGCCGCAAGAAAAGCGGGCAAAGTCGATATCCATCAAAGAACTTGATGTTGACAGTCGGAAAATTAAGAAGGAAGCCGAGGCAAAAGAAATTGCATCTCCCTCCTACATACAGATTGGGACATGAGTGAATTTTCGGAACCATTAAAGAAATTCGTAAAAGATTGCAATTGGATCTTTGCAAAAACATATGCAACGACATGGCCGCATGAATATATTGTGCAGGAACAGGTAGACAGTGACTCGTTTTTAGCTTTGGCATATCACATTGATACATTCGGTTATGAGTCATATTTCTATAAAACAAAGCAGGTGTATTACGGCTATGAAGGATACAGTTATTGGTATATGGATAACATAATAAATCGTTGCCTTAAAGCGGACACTTATCAGCGAAGAGAAAAAGAAGGCAGATTACCAGAAGATAAAAAATAATTTTATGGCCAACAAATACGGTCTTCCCGAGGAAGAATTGAAGAAGATCAGAGCTAGAGATACGAAGTGTGTTTATTGCAATAAAGTGATGAATAACCCTAGCTCTGGTGGCTCGAGGCGCGACTGGGCCACCATAGAACACCTAAATCATCTGAAGCCATGGAATAATCCTGATACAGTCGCATACTGTTGTGGAAGTTGTAATTACAGTCGACGCGAAAAGAAGCTAGTTGACTGGTTCGAGAGGTCATATTGCAAAGAAAATAATATAAATGAAAAGACGGTTGCAAAACCAGTTAAGGAATATCTCAAGAGAAATGAAAAGTGAATAGATTATCCACAGGAGGTTGCACATATGTACACATACGTGTACAATAGAGTTATGAACACTACATTTTCAAAAGTCCCAAAAACCATAGGCGTGAGCAGTTTTCGTTCTGCGCTGGCTAATAACCTCGCAAAAGCTAAAAAGAGCCCGCTTATTATCTCTGACCGGAAGGGCGGTGAGAGCTATGTGGTACTTGGCGCGGATGCCTATAACGAGCTTATGGAGCTTTGGGAGGATGAACAAGCTGGACGCACCCTCGCTCGGCTAATAAAAGAAAATAAAGGTAAGAAGTTTATACCTTGGGAAAGGGTGCGCATGCAATCTGCCTAGAATGGCTCGCCTCATCTTTACTCCCGCGGCCGAACACGAATATAAGCATCTACCGAGTGATGTGCGACAAGTGGTTCAGAAATTGTTAGACGGGGATTTTCGTCTCAATCCATTCGATCGCCGATTCAATGTCAGGAAAGTACAGGAACCCTTTACTGGATACCGCTTACGGTTGGGGAACTATCGGGTACTTTTTGAATTTGAGGAGAATATAATCATCGTGTATAGAGTCAGGCACCGCAAAGATGCCTACAAATAACTTTATTCTCACTATTGGCTTGTCTTTTATACACGAGAATGCTAAATTAAAACCGTATGCCCAAAACAAAAGAAAAAGAAAATCTTGTAGGGAAAATTACCCACCTCTACCGGAAAATAGGAGTGGTCATCGTTAAGCTTTCGGAAAGCGTTTCCGCGGGCGATGTTCTTCACTTTAAGGGGAACGAACGCGATTTTGAAGAAAAAATTTCCTCTATGCAGATTAACCGCGAGGATGTTCCTTCGGCCAAAAAAGGCGATGAGGTGGGGATGAAAATTTCCGGCCGCGCTTGCGAAGGCGACAAGGTCTACAAAGAGTAACTTTCCTTTTTTAAGAAAGCGTGCTAGATTGGGGGGCTATGGAAGTGGCCGTAATCAAGACCGGCGGGAAGCAGTATGTCGTCTCCAAAGGCGACACTATTGTAATAGAGAAGCTCCCCGCGGATTTGAAAAAAGGTGACTCGGTTGTCTTTAGCGAAG
>JAZDFH010000063.1:0-14391 GCA_043808035.1 bacterium
GGAAAGAAGAGTAATGCAAGAATCTCATATTGATGCTGCGAAAAAAACATATGAGGCTCGAAATAAACTCTTCCAAAATATTACAAACAGCTCATGATATGAGAATTTGTTTCAGGCTACTTTACGGACTGGAAAATACTAGCCTTCCTTAAAAGTTCTCTACTATTTTCTCTGTTATTCTGTTATAAAGATTTCATTGCTTTTATAGCAATATTGTTTTAAGTTTCAATATAAAGTATGAAAAAGCCCGAATTATTATCCCCCGTTCAAGATTATACGTCTCTCCATGCCGCCATAGATAACGGGGCAGATGCCGTGTATTTTGGCATCAAAGGATTTAATATGCGAGCAAATGCAAAAAATTTCACGTCCGCAGATCTCCCAAAGATTACCCGTATTGCGCATGCTAAAAACGTCAAGACATATTTAGCGCTTAATACTATTATCTATGAACACGAACTCAAAAAAGTAGAATCTATTTTAGAAAAAGCCAAGAAAGCCAATATAGATGCCATTATCTGTTGGGATATGTCGGTGATACATATGGCAAAACAATTCGGACTTGAGGTGCATCTCAGTACACAGGCAAGTGTATCAAATTCCAACGCAGTCGAATTTTACAAGGAACAAGGCGTTTCCCGCATTGTGTTAGCCCGTGAATGCACCTTAGATGATATTAGAAAAATAAAGAAAAAGACTACCGTACAATTAGAGGTGTTTGTACACGGCGCAATGTGTGTGTCAGTTTCCGGAAGATGCTTTATGTCACAATTCTCTACCTGTAAATCGGCAAACCGCGGAGAATGTCTACAACCATGTCGAAGGAATTACATTATCCGAGATGTCGAAAATGAATTTGAATATGAGGTTGGACCGAACTATGTTTTGAGTCCAAAAGATCTTTGCACTCTCCCCTTCTTAGAAAAATTAATGCTTGCCGACATTGATTGCTTCAAAATCGAAGGACGGAATAAAAGCCCCGAGTATGTCACAGATGTAACGGCAGCCTATCGGACAATGATTGATTTTGTTTATACAAACCGTTTAAAACAAAAATCCGTCTTATTTAAAAAAGAACTTACAGAAACAAAAAAAACGTTGATGAAAAAACTTCAGCGGGTATACAACCGTGGTTTTTCAAACGGCTTCTTTCTGAGATATCCGATGAGTGAATGGACAAAAAACGACGGGAATGTTGCAACTGAACGTAAAATATTTTTAGGAAAAATTGTTCACTATTACGCAAAAATTAATGTGGTAGAATTCAAAATTGAGACCAAACAAAAACTGCGCATTGGAGATGAAATATTCATCCAAGGTCAAAGCACAGGGACTGTTCGACTCACCATAAACTCAATGGAGATAAATCATAAAAAAGTTCTACAAGCGATACAGGGAGATTATATCGCCATAAAAGTTGACATACGAGCACGGAAAAACGACTCTGCATATATCATCAAAAAGAAAAATACTCTACCGACATCTTACACGAAATGATATACTGAAAATGTCCATCGATAGTTACTTATAGTGAATATTCTATGACTACAAAAAATCAAATTTATAAATGCGAGGTATGCGGTAATATTGTTACCGTTCTCCATGCAGGTGTCGGTGAATTGGTATGTTGTGGACAGCCAATGACGCTCATGAATGCAAGAACAAATGATGAGGGGCAAGAAAAACATGTTCCTATTGTTGAAAAATTACAAGATAACACCATACGAGTGAAGGTGGGATCAGTTGATCACCCTATGGAGAATGCACATTATATCGAATGGATTGAAGTCATTACAATAGATGGAAAAAGTTTTCGGACTTTTCTTTCTCCCAAAGATAAACCCGTAGCATGGTTTTATGTTACCGAACATATTATTTTGGTACGTGCTTATTGTAATATACATGGATTATGGAAATTCGATAACTCAATATAAATATAAACTGTAAAATTTATGGCAAAACAAGAATATAATCGAGATCGTGAAGATTCTAAAATTGGTAAAATAGTGGTTGACCGTGATCTTTGTATTGCAGCAGCTTCCTGTATCGCGGTATCAGGAGAAACGTTCGAATTTGATGCTGAAAATAAAGCGGTTGTCATTGATCCAAACGCAGCTGATGATGAAACCCTTCGCATGGCTGCTGAATCATGCCCTACCAAGGCAATCCTCTTATTTGATAAAGACGGGAATCAGGTTTATCCGAAGTAATTATTAGTTAGATACTTATTATGCAAACATTTACATACCTCATTATTGGCGGAGGTGTTGCAGGAACAACCGCTGCTGAAACTATTCGAAAAAATGATACGACAGGGACAATTGGGATTATTAGTGACGAACCCTATCGTCTATATTCTCGTGTTATGCTTTCCAAACCCGCATTTTTTCTTGAAAAAATTCCGTTTGATTCAATCTGGTTAAAAGATGAGCCATGGTATAAAGAGAAAAAAATTGAGTTTCTGGGAGGAAAAGAAGCTATAGAAATTCATGCAGAGCAAAAAACCGTTTCACTTGATGATGGTATGACTGTCGGCTATGAAAAACTACTCATCGCAACCGGTGGGCACGTACGGTATTGGAACATGCAGGGTGCTCAAAAAAACGGTATCTATTATTTACACACACTTGATGACGGTAAAAAAATTATTTCCGCAATCAAGACCGCAAAAAAAGCAATTACTATCGGCGGCGGAGTAATCAGTTTTGAAATGGCGGAATTATTAAAACAGGCAGGACTGGACGTTACCATGCTCATCCGCGAAAATTATTATTGGAGCCCTACACTTGATGAGGAAAGTGGCACTATGATTGAAGAGACCTTACAAAAAAATGGTATTACATTACTCAAAAATACCGAAGTAAAAGAAATTTTAGGGAATGATACAGTAGAAGGCGTAATTTTAAATAATGAAAGAAAACTTGATTGCGATATGATTATTTGCGGTATCGGCATTGTCTGTGGTCAGGATTGGTTTACGAAGTCAGGACTTACTGTGAACCGCGGCATTATAACGAATGAATACCTTGAAACGAATATAAAAGACATTTGGGCTGCAGGAGACATTGCTGAATATAATGATCTCATCCTTGAAGAAACCGTTCAGCTCGGTAATTGGGTAAACGCCCGTGAACAAGGAGTAACCGCAGGATTAAATATGACTTGTGCTGAAAAAAAACCTTTTAAATTTGTTTCATTTTATACAACACAGGGACTTGGAATTAATATCGGTTTTGTTGGTGACGCCAGACCAGGAGACGACCGTGTAATTATTAAACGAGGATCTCCGAAAATAAACTCATATGCCCGACTTATAACCGTTGATAACGAACTAATTGGCGCAACGCTTATTAATCGCACTCAAGAACTAACAGCCATTGCGAATATCATAAAATATGACGTTAATATTGCAGGAAAAGAATCAGATCTCGCAAATATAAATTTTGACTTAAAATCTCTTATTCCGTAGGCCTGACTTTCATAAAACGCACGTCTATAATTGCAGCACGTTCTTCATTGACCATAACAGGATTAAGGTCGATTGCTTCAATCTCCGGATGTTCAACGCTTAATCGTGAAATAGAAACGATTACATTCACTAACGCATCAAGGTTAACTGATTGTTCTCCCCTAACACCATGTAAAATCGGTGCTGCCTTTATTTCTTCAATCATCTCCTGTGCCATAGTGTGGTCGATCGGCGGCAACCTCATTGCCGCATCTTTAAATACTTCTACAAAAATTCCTCCAAAACCAAAAACAATAACAGGGCCAAAAGTAACATCCCGTTTCATCCCGATAATTGTTTCTTTCCCTTCAAACATTTCCTGTATCAAGAAGCCATCAATCGTTGCATCAGGAACATGTTGTTTAATATCAGATATGATGTCATCCCACGCACGCGAAACATCGTCCTTATTTTGTAAATGTAACCGTACTCCTTTGACATCAGTTTTATGAATGATATCCGAGGATACGACTTTTAATGCCGCCTGCTTTTTGAAACGTTTTATAACACTTTCCACTTCTTCTTTGGTTTTAACAAAAGTCCCTTCAAACTGCAGCCCATATGTCTGCAAAAGATGTTCTGTCTCACCTAGATCCATCAAGATAAGATCATGGGTTTTACCTTTCGTATCAAGCGCTATTTCTTTCTCTGTTTTTTTCATGCGCTTTATTACTAAAGCATCAAGAGCATTGACCGCATCATCGGGAAAATCAAAATTAATAAGCCCTGTTTCTACGAGAACTCGCTTTCCTTTCTCAACACCTTGCCCGCCGATAAAAATCGGTAGTATCGGTTTTTCTTTTTGATACGAAGCAAGAATTTCTGCCGTTGCTTCCGGTTCTGTCATGGTTTGTGGTGTTAAGATGACTAGAATTGCATCAACATCTTTATCAGCAACAAGAACATCCAGTGCATCTTTATATCTCCCACTTAACGCATCTCCAATAATATCAACAGGATTAAGCACAGATGCCATTGATGGTAGAACACTTTTTAATTTATTTTGAGTGTCTTCTGAAAACTCTATTAAACTTAACGACTTCGAAAATTCTATTAAATCTGCGGTAACGATCGACGGACCACCCGCATTTGTGACAATAGCCAATTGTTTTACCGGTTTTAAAACACCAATATGGAATAACTTCGCCAAACAAAAAAATTCATGTAATGAATCAACCACAATAGCACCACTCTGCATACATGCCGTCTTAAAGATAGAATCTTCCGGTGCCAATGAACCTGTATGCGATTTTGCAGCTGCCGATCCTCTTATACTACGACCAGATTTTAAGATAACAACCGGTTTCTTCGCAGTTAATGATTTAATGGTTTTAATAAAACGTTTCCCATCACTCACCTTTTCAATATATACAAGGATTGCCTCTGTATCGGTATCATCTTCGAGCGCTTCAAGGAAGTCCAATTCTGTGAGTACGGCCTCATTTCCAAGACTGATAAATTTTGAAAGCCCGACTCCTGTGGTATTTGCCCAATTTAGCATTACTGCGCCAAGAGCTCCCGACTGCGATAAAAATGCGACATTACCTTTCAACGGACTATCAGCGGCAAATGTGGTATTCACACCTGATCCAGAATCCGCAAAACCGAAACAATTGGGACCCAATACTCCAATATTATATTTTTGCGCAATAATTTTCAGTTCTTCTTCCAATATCCTTCCCTGTTCCCCAGATTCTTTAAACCCTGCGGATATAACAATAACAAACGGGATCTTCTTCTCTCCACATTCTGTCAAGACATCGGCTACATGAATCGCCGGTACCGCAATCACTGCAAGATCAATGTCACATGGCACCTGCTGCACCGATTGATAGCAGGACAATCCCAGGATCTCCTTTTCTTTCAGATTGATCGGCAATATTTTGCGATCGGCCACCCCCTTCATTACATTAGTCAGTAGTGCATATCCCACCTTACTCGGATCATGCGAAGCTCCAACGATAGCTACTGTTTGAGGATTAAAGAATTTTGTGAAATCCATAAATTTATTGATATAATAGCTCCTCAAAAGAAGGCTTCTCTACTCGATAAAAAATCCCCAATGCTGTTCTATCGACTTCTTGTACTTTCTCCATCGCCTGCTGCAAATTGTCAGTTGGATAATTTTCGTCAAGCTGATAAAATCGATCCTTATAGTACTCCGTTGTGTCAAAAAAACTGATACACGGCTGGATGATTTCGATAAACGAGAATCCTTTATGTCGTGCCGCCTCCTTCATAATATTCTTTGTTCCTTCGATATCTCTTGCAGATGATCGAGCCACAAATGTTGCCCCTGCACACAAAATGAAAAATAATGGATTAAGCGGCTCTTCTATACTGCCATAGGGCGTTGATCTTCCTTTAAAACCCATTGGACTGGTCGGCGTCGCTTGCCCCGTTGTGAGTGCAAAAATCTGGTTATTATGAATAGACAACGTTACATCCGAATTACGCCTGGCAGCATGTATAAGATGAGAGATACCTTCGTCAAAAGAATCGCCATCGCCGCTAAAACCAAATACCTGTAACGCGGGATTCGCTGCTTTAACTCCTGTCATGGTCGGTATCAACCGCCCATGTAACGATGTAAATGTATTGATATTCAAATAATCGGTTATCTTTCCGTGGCACCCAATTCCGGATAACGCAACGATATTTTCCAATTTTACAGTATTTTCTTGTACCAATTCCGTAATCGCTTTACGGAATGCAACCAAAATCGCACTGTTCGGACATCCGGGACACCATGTAATTTTTGCGTTTGTAGATAAATCTAAGTTCATATAATTCAAAGTTACTTTAATATTTTGTCCAACTCTTCTGCAAGTTCACGCGGATCAAAAGGACGACTATCATAGCGTAAAACTCTGTCGGTTATCTCAATACCCGTTTTTTGCCGAATAATGCTCGCCATTTGTCCATCATGATTCCCCTCAACATCAACTATTTTTTCCGCATCTTGCAATTGTGCCATCACCGATTCCGTATCAAACGGTTCCACCCATAAAATTTGTAACAATTTTACCGGATATTCAAGATATTTTGCCGCTTCAAGCACCGCCCCTTTTGTTGAACCCCAAAACACAACGACTTTTTTACTATTTCTATCACCATATACTTTAACAGTCGGATATTGCCCAAATTCTTTTACAATCTCTTTTATCTTTGCAAATCGTTTATCCTGCATCGCTGTAACTTCTACCGCTGCTTCGGTGGTAATGCCTGTCTCATCATGTTCATAACTCGTAACTTTAACAACAGTATTTGGAGTACCGGGAAATGCAAGTGGCGAAATTCCATCTTCCTTCAATTGATATCGTTTATAATTTTCGTCTGTTTCAATGGCACACGCGCCATATTCAACATTAATATTCTCCATGTTAATCGTACCTGTCATGACGCTTTCGGTCAGATGTTTATCAAATACAACAATGACAGGAAGCTGATATTTCCATGCCAAATTTAAACTATCTACTCCACTATAAAATGATTCTTCCACATCTCCGGGAACGATAACGATACGAGGAAATTCACCATGCCCCGCATGCACGGTAAATAACAAGTCCGCCTGACTAGTATATGTCGGCACACCACTTGCAGGAGCTTGTCGTTGCGCCATTGCGATTACGAGTGGCAACTCGGCGATTCCCGCAAGACTAAAACTTTCTTGCATCAATGCAAATCCTCCTCCTGCCGTTCCAATTGCTGTTCGCTTTCCTGCATAAACCATACCAAGAGCCATATTAATAACCGAAAGTTCATTTTCCGGTTGAACCACCTTTAAATTAAGCTCTTTTTGTGCCTTCGCTAAATAATGCAGTATCGGACTTGCCGGTGTCATTGGATATGCAACATAGAAATCAAGTGCTGCTTTTGCAAGCCCCTGTCCAAATGTAACACTACCGTTCAATAATGATTTCTCTCCTCCACGACTTTCAAACCTCTTTGAATGCTTGATTCCTCTGCTTGCAATTTCGTCATATCCTTTTCCAGCAAGAGCAATATTAACATCCGCTTTTTTATCTTTAAAAACATCTGCCAATACTCCGCTGACCAAATCAAATGAAATATTTAATAAACAACACATGGCGCCGAGCATAACTGATCCTTTTGTGATAGGTGGAGCAGACAACTCTTTCATAAAAGCATTCATTGGAACAACAATCGCACGATCCCCTAAAACTTCTCTCATTTCTTCCGAAAAGCTATCAGCTAAAACAAGCGCGTCATCTGCTAATTCGTTTTTGTGTAATGTAATAGTTTGTTCATCAAATGCGATAAGAATATCAATAACGGAATGGTCGTTAAAAACCATATCTCGAGAAAACGTTATCCTCGAAAAATTATGTCCACCACGAATAAGCGATGGATAGTCCACTGACGCAAAAACCTCATACCCGTTTTTCGCCACTGTCTGGGCAATAGTAGACCCTAATTCGCGAGTACCAACACCCGCTGCGCCTCCGACCACTATGGTAAATGTATTATCTTTGACTGTATCGTTCATAAAATTTAATTTTTAGTACTATTACAACCAGAATACCACTTTTACCATAGGATAACCATGTGAAAAACTTGCCTGATTATATTTTTAGACCGATATAGCTTGGCATGTTATAATTTTTACTGACTACAAAGTATTTAATCCTATTTATGGAACATTTGACACATGGAAACACAGATGAATAAAAAAATACGTATTGGGTGGTTTTCATTCTCCTGCTGTGAAGATAATACGATTGTTATGACAGAAGTTATGAACGACCACTGGCAAGAATGGAAAGAGCTCTTCGACTTTCGCCATGCTCGTGCATTGCAATCAAAAAATGTTTTAGACGAAATGGACATTGCCTTCATAGAAGGGGCAATCGCCTCACCTGCACATAAAGAAATGGTAGAAAAAATACGTTCGCTCTCAAAAAAAGTTGTTGCCGTCGGATCATGTGCTGTTATTGGTCTACCCGCTGGTCAGCGCAATACGTTTACCGAGCACCAAAAAGAATCAGTTCAATTTCTTATCGATAGGTTCGGTTCATTGCCGACAGTTTTGAAAGTGGCGGACGTTGTACCGATAGATGCTGAAATCCCGGGCTGTCCCATGGATCCGAAAATCTTTTTAACAAAAGTAAACGCACTTGTCGCGGAGTTTCAGAAAGACAACACTGGAGAAATGACAAAGGTCTGAATTATTTTGGTATTTATTTGGTATTCCTGCCTGACTAAACGAGTCAGTCGCTCGGACGGGTGAATTTTGAAATTTGAAATTAATAATTTATATAATCTCTATGCATAATTTCGACTTATCACTTGATCACATCACAAAAGTAGAAGGTAGCGCCTCGCTCTTTGTGAGCGTCAAAGACGATAAAGTGACAGACGTAAAATTCAAGATTATCGAAAGTAAAAGGTTTTTCACCGAAGCGCTTAAAGGAAAACCACTCATCGCCGTCCCTCCTCACCTGTCCCGCATTTGTGGGACATGCTCAAACGCACACGTACTCGCTGCAATCGAGGCGTGCGAAAATGCGCTCGACATTAAAGCCTCACCCCAAACAAGACTCCTTCGGTCGCTTACAATCCACGGGCTTATTATTCGAGATCATGCGCTTCACCTATATCTTTTCGTTATGCCTGATCTCTTCAACAAAAACGCATTCCTCGATTTTGACGAAAATGACCCCATTCAACACCAACTACTCCACGATGGATTCAACATAAAGGCAGCCGGAAATTTTCTCGCAACGACTGTTGCAGGACGAAGTGTGCATGCCATTTATCCAACCATCGGCGGTTTTTTGCGTGTACCAAATAAACAAGATACTCAAGAAACGATACAAAAACTCAAAGCCATTCGCCCCGCAGTTTTACGCCTTGTCGAAACATTTAAGAACGCTCTCTTTGAGTTTCACCGAGAAACGACATATATGGCGCTTGTCCCTGAAAAAAAGTTCGGATATATAAAAGGCTCCATCAAAACAAGCGCAGGAGAGGTTTACCCCGAAAGTGAATTCAAGAATCATTTGGAACACACCGTACTACCCTACTCACAAGCTTCCGCATACACGTACCAAGGCCGCGATTATATGGTTGGCGCTTTGTCACGCATAAATCTTGCAAAAGACCTCTTGCACCACAATACGAAGGAAGCATTGGGAAATACGCTCGATATGTTCCCATCAACAAACATACATCACACAAACCTCGCACAAGCGATTGAAATTCTCCACTCCGTTGATGAAGCAATCGAAATGTTGAAACATAATACATTCCTTCCCGAACCACTGGTAAAAGCCTCGCCACGAGCAGCCGTTGGCATCGGTGTCATCGAAGCACCTCGAGGCACCTTGTACCACAAAGTGGTAACCGACAAAGACGGCATTGTTATAGAAGGCGAAGTCGTAGTACCGACAGGACAAAACCAACTGAACATAGAGCGCGACATAGGCCGCCTCGTAGAAGAACTCCTCCCGACAAAAACAAAAGAAGAGATATCCATGGAAATCGAGAAACTCATCCGCGCCTACGACCCGTGCATGTCCTGTGCTGCGCATTTCTTAAAAGTGAAGTGGGAAGAAAAATAATTATTTTTATAATTAATTATAAAAAGCTATAACCGTAAAAAAATGTGACATTGCAGCAGTATTGTTATTGACAAAAAACACAAAACGATGTATAAATAAAACACACATTATATTTTTATAATGTTTTTATTAACCTAATTCTTTAAAAACACTATGTCAGAACAACAAATCAGAAATTTGATCTCTGTTGCAGCAAAAAGTTCAATTGCTGTACAAGAAAAAATTGAATCTGAAATCATGAGCTATGTCAGGACGTTTCAATCGTTGACAAAGCTCAACTCTATTTACAATCATGCAGTTGTAAAAGGAGAAGTCTCTATCAAACAATCAATCGCAGAACATGCCGCTTGCCTACAGCCCCAAGATAAAACAGAAGAAAAAATTAAGAACTGCATATTGAAAAGACAATTTTTACTGTCTTAAAACAACTCGACAGCTTGCCCTCCATAGTAAGCTGTCTTTTTTTCGCTGTGCCGTTGCACGATTTAAAAAAATTCACTATTATCCATAGAGTATCCGAAAGGTACGGATACCTCATTGCCAGATCGTCTAATGGTAGGACAGCGGCCTTTGAAGCCGTCGATCTAGGTTCGATCCCTAGTCTGGCAGCCAACACGTGCGCACGAGGTTTTCAAGCGAATTGAGCGCTCGAGAATCGTCACAAGACACATTTTTAACACTCATCTCCGACGATTCCTATGGACCCAGCTTTCATGTTCTATGTTCAAATGGCCGAGACATAGTTTACTCTAGAACTATGTCTCGGTGCATCTACTGTCTCTGTGTAAGAATCTTAACAAGACATCTCAGAGCTTATAAAAAATAAGAGGATTTGGTAAAGTTAGTATCAAACTAAAAGATTATGGAATTTCTAATTATAGGTATCATAGCAATATTTGCGGTCAGTAAAATTAGTAAATATTTAGGCAACAAGCGTTCATTAGGTTTACTGCTTTCTCTTAAACAATATGAGCCATTTTTTAATAACGCATTGGCTGATTTTTTAGCCTTGACTCAAAGTAATTGGTACGTCAGTGATCGACAATATCGTCTATGGAAAGAGAAGTATAAACATCTGGCAGAAATGATAGACCCAGTATTTTATGTTGTAAAAACAGAAGATCCACTAAAGAAAGCAATTACAACTTTTGGTGATTATTGGAATAAAGGCAGAGAACTGGTTATAAACGATTTGAATGAAAAATTTGTGATACAAGAGTCACCAAATATCAAAAAACTGTTGACTGAAAAAGATATACAAAATAATAACCAACAAATCGTTGCTATTGCTTCAGATGAAGATAATACGCTTTTAGTAGCGGGGGCCGGAACAGGAAAAACTACAACTATATTAGGCAAACTATCTTACCTCACTGAACGAGTAGGTATTAAGCCTGAAGAAATACTTCTCTTATCTTTTACTGGTCGTGCCGTTAATGAGCTTACAGAAAGAATTACTAAAAAATTTCCTGGTAAAAATATAAAAGCTCAGACATTCCATAGTTTTGGTTTGTCTATTCTAGGAAATGTTCTTGGCAAGAAACCTGATTTATCATTTGCTTCAAATTCGGCAAAACAAAGGTTTCTTGATGAGCAGTTCGAGATTTTGTTAAAGGATAAAAATTACTTAACTTTTGTAGTCGATTATTTTGCTTATTATCTTAAACCTATTGTCATAGAACCTGGTTTTAGTAATCTTGATGACTATTATAAGTACGTAAAAACCGAAAGGAACATTACTTTTCATCGTGAGCAAGTGAAAAGTCAGCAGGAAGTTATGATTGCAAACTTCCTGTATATGCACGGATTGAAATATGAATATGAGTCATTTTATAAACACGAGACTGCTACAAGTATATATAAACAATACAAACCTGACTTTTACCTACCTGATTACGATATTTATATTGAACACTTTGGAATCGATCGGGCTGGTCGTGTTCGCTTTAGTCAAAATGAGTCTCAAAACACTTCTTTATCAACAAAATACCGAATTGATATGGAATGGAAACGAAACCTCCACAAGAAGCACAAAACAAAACTAATAGAAACTTTCAGTTACGAATTCATCGAACATACATGGAAAAAAAATCTGGAAAACAGACTTCAATCTATAAGCGTAACTTTCTCTCAACCTAATCCAAAAGAAGTTTACTCGCTGCTGGAAGAGAGTGGAAGCATAAGAGAAATAACTGAATTGTTTAATACATTCATAGATTTATGCAAATCGAATAGTTATACATTACCAAAGCTACGTGAAAAAATTTGGTCTCGCCATAACGCAAGAGAGATAGCATTTTATGAAATATTTTCTCCTATATACCAATCGTACGAAGACTATTTAAATAAAACTCATTCTATTGATTTTCACGACATGTTGATTAAAGCGGCTGACTCTATCAATAGAGGGCTGTATCATGCAAATTATAAATATATCATTATCGATGAGTTTCAGGACTTTTCGGTAAGTAAATATGTGCTTGTAAAAGCCTTATGTGATCAAAATTTAGATACAAAACTATTTTGTGTTGGCGATGATTGGCAATCAATATTTAGATTCGCAGGTTCAGATATTTCCCTCATGACTAATTTTGAAGAAGCGTATGGTTATACTAGAAAAAACCAATTAGTTATAACTAATAGATTTAATAATAGTATCGCTCTTGTTTCAAATAAATTCATTCTTAAAAATCCAAACCAGATAAAAAAAGAAGTAACCTCTGGTAAAATTGTTACTGACGAAGCGATATCTATTTTTTACAAAAAGGGGGAAAACACGGAGAAACTTTTTCATGAGATACTTGGAGGTCTTGATATCGCTGCATCGCAAAAAGGAAAAATCTCAAGTGTGTTTTTACTGGGACGATACAAATTCAATAGACCTGAAGGCTTACCAAAATATCTACACCAATATAAAAATCTGAATGTAGAGTTTTTAACAATTCATGCAGCAAAAGGTTCCGAGGCTGATTATGTAATTATTTTAGACGTTATTTCTGGTAAGTATGGATTTCCTTCTGAAATCACTGATGACCCGCTTTTGGAAATTGTTTTAAGTAAAGGTGACCCATATCCACATGCAGAAGAAAGACGTTTGATGTATGTAGCAATGACTCGAGCACGGGATAAAGTTTTTATTATCACTGAAGATATAAACAAATCCGCTTTTGTATTAGAAATGGAGGGTGAAAAAAATCCTAACAATACAAGTAGAAAATGCCAAGATTGCGGCGGACAATTAGTAAAACGCAAAGGCCCTTATGGTGTATTTTGGGGATGTGATAATTTTCCAGATTGTACGTATATTTTGAAGAGCAAGCATGCTGAATAATTCGACCTACTTAGAACACCAAACTAAGTATTATTTTTTTACGATGTGTCTATAGCACCCGAATCTCGTTCGATTTAATTTATAGGGACATAGCAGACAGAAACAGACTATTAGCAATAACTCTTTTAGATTGATAGTTAACTCCTCGAATCTTGATAGTGTTCATAAACAAAATTATAAATTTCGAGGCCTTTTAATTCGTATTCATTTTCCGTATACGTTGGCTCGGGTAATTTTGAATATAATAGTTCCGATATGGTTGCTCTTACTCCTGCGCGGTTTGCCTCAAAGTCTCGCCAAGTGTATCTACTTTCAATCTACAAAAGTAGAAATTTAATACTGACGTTAAACTAAAAAACATGGGTTCAGTAAAAGGAATCTACAAAAGTAGAAATTTAATACTGACGTTAAACTACGCCTATACATTTTTGCTCCCAGAATCTACAAAAGTAGAAATTTAATACTGACGTTAAACATTGCACAGGACGCTGCAAGAGTCGAATCTACAAAAGTAGAAATTTAATACTGACGTTAAACCTATAATACTATGGAAAAAATCACCGATCTACAAAAGTAGAAATTTAATACTGACGTTAAACCCTTCGCCACAAAAACAGTGACGACAATCTACAAAAGTAGAAATTTAATACTGACGTTAAACAGCCATTTTGTTGTATTTAAGCCAAAAAGATGCAAATGGTCGACTAAGCGAACCACGACTTTTTGGCTTAAATACGTACCTCACTGCATATATACACCGAGGTTTTGCACTTTTTCCCTTGTTGTTTAACTTCAACACTGAAACTTCCACCTTTTAATTATTAAACGTCATTCAAATACTACCACTTCTTTCTCTTCATTCTTTGCATATCCATAACGAGCGATCTTTTTTTGGCACCCCTCGCATACGGAAAATATCAAAATACTGTCAGAATCTTCAAATCGTTTCTTGTACTTATATTCTACCT
>JAZDFH010000064.1:0-7472 GCA_043808035.1 bacterium
CCATTTGGATCACACGATTCACCAATTACCACAAAACTTGTTTCTTTTGTGGTACTTCTTGCATCTATATCATAAGCAGTAACACGAACAATATACCGTGTGAGCTGTTCTGCACTACTTAAAATTCTCCAGCCATAATTAAATTCGTAAGGTTTTGCTAGGGTTGCATCTGAACCAACCTCTGTCGTTGGCCCATCGTATAATGTTACAACATTTGCATTGTCTCCATCTTTCCATACTTCGACACGGACATAACCAGCTCCAGCGTTATCTGTCACATTTACTAATATTGGATATTTTCTTCCACGTGGAAGCCATTGATCCGGTTCCTCTGACCCAGCTGGATTTTGTGAGTTATAAATACGTAAACTCTGAATTTGAGGATTATTATTATCCAAAACTTCTCCGGTATTTACACGAAATTCTGTACGTTTTGGGAATTTTAAATTTCCACAATCTTCAGGCTCTTCTTCAAGTTCTTGTCCATTTTGTCCGACTACCTCAGGTCTCACTTCTACTTGATAATTTCCTTCTGGCGCACATTTTTGTCCGTTACATTCATGTGCCCCTTTGTATGTTGCTTCTACTAATCGTTTTCCTGCTTTGTATTCATACGCAAAATCAGCATTCACATTCACTCCATTTTGAAGTATATTTAAAACTTCTCCTGGATTATTATTTTGTACGTCCATGCTGAAGAGGGCACGAACAGTGATATCATTTATATTCGTAGCTTCCGTATTTGGGGTAATACTCTGCACTACAAAATGATTCAAAATACAAGCATCATCTCCCCCACCGAAACCACCAAAGTCATCACACAAATCTGGATGTTCATTTGCATATACAGGATCAGCACAAAGAACCGCTTGTGCAGCTTGTCCTGCATTAAATCCGGTTGCTCCAGCAAGACGACTCAAAATAAACTGAGTAATGCTGAATGCAGAAAGAATAATCGCCAAACCAATCGTTGCATTTACGAGAATCTTTTTTGCAGTTTCTATTTTTCCTTCGTCACCACCTGCAGTCATGTAGGTAAAACCTCCATAAAGTACAAGACCTAAAGCAATCACACCCAAAAAACCAAAAGCCGCACGTATTATCTTCGCTATAGTCACACGAATATCCTGACTTCCAAGTCCTGTTGTATCTGCATAACCAAGACCAAACGCATCCGCAGGAACATTATTTGCAAGTGCAACATCTTTAAAAAGGAAAAAAAGGATAGCGAATGATCCAAGATAAAAAATGTTTTTTTTGTATTTTTTTAGGTATGACAACATACTGTCCTTTATTTATTTTTTATGGGGCAAAAACACCACTACTAAAATTTTTTAATTTGTTTTTGCATGTTTGAATATCTGCCATACGCACATCATCTCTACTGCGTGAAAGAGTTTCTACACAAGAAGTATCAAGCGCTGAATCGAAAATAACAGAAGTACAATGACCTTGTGCAAGATCACCACCTTCAACATATTCACACACAGGAGAAAAACCTTGAATTTCTGTATATGGTCCTCGTCCAGGATAGACACAATTTTGTGTCAAATCCTTTACAGTACTTGGTACTGATGGGAAATAAAAGAGATCAAGATTATTTGGACCAAATTCACGGTGACTTATAGCGAGTGTAGTTTTTTCTTGCTCAACATCTACATCATGCTTAAACCACATATCATCCATTGCTTGAATTTTCTCACGAACGTCAGCATCACGATTTGCTTCAGCAGAAAATTCCTCAAGAGAAACACCTCGAAGAGTAGAAAACCACATACCTGTACTGAATGATATAAACACCGGTTCTTCACCAATAATACTTTCAGCATCAATTCCAGGAGTCACTTGCTGTACATAAGGAGCTGTTAATTCCACTTTATTCAGTACTGTAAACTTCCAAGCATGGTTATCTGCTATCAATTCATTTGGCAAGATATTTCGTGCGCCAACAGGTTCAGGTTTTCCATCGGCGATATTTTTATTATTATCTCCATCAAGAGCATTCCCAGCCATATCCATGGCTCCAGAAAATGGAACAGCTTCAAAGGTACCTGCTATTTTTCTTGCTGTACGAATAAGAGCAGTATATTCTTCACTTTCACCATTCACTGGGAGGCAATAAACCTGATCACCACAACTATTCTGTCCACAAGCTTCATCAGATACAAACTCAACCGTTCTATATCCATTTACAATTCTCCAATCCCCTGTTGCATCTTGATTACTCAATACAATATTTGTAAATGTCCCATTTTGTGCAAGACGTCCTTGAACCTGTGTAGGATCCATTGCCTCACTAAAATGAATTTGGAGTATATGATTTTTTGAAACTGTTTTTCCACTACTTGGGACAACACGAACGACATAAGGAGGTTCGGTGTCAATCGTGGTATCTGTTTCAAATCTCCATTCATAATAATCCTCACGGCTATTAGCAAACACATTTTCTCCACTTGCCTTTTTAATTCCATCCCCACCACCAATAAGACGAACCGTATGCCATACATTTTCTACTTCACTTCCTAAATTATCAAAAGGACGGAAAGTCAGAGTAAACACCTCTCCATTTTCTCCTTCACGAAGTGCAAGACCAGCGGCTTGCCACACAACATTCATATCACCTTCTTTTGCAATTCTTACTGACTGAATTTTTATATGATCACAATGTCTTTCCCAAGAAAAAGCATCTCCTGCTTGAGGTTCAACACAATCACCAAAAACACCATTTCCATTCGTATCATCAACAACACTCGCTGGATCAACGGCTTCATTGAATGTTACAACAATCTTTGTATTTCTCTTTACACCAGTCTGATTTCTTGCAGGATAATGATCCGCAATAATACGACCGAGTGATCCACTGCCAGAAAAACTATCAAAACGTGGAGCACCTGCTTGCCCAGCAAGTCCTGGATCAAGTCCTGTTGCTTTTCCAAGTGCATTAATAACAAACTGTACAATGGCAAATGAAGAAAGAATAATAGCAAGACCGATGACACCATTAATCATCCACTTCTTTCCCTCAGTTACTTTTTGTTCATTGCCTCCCGCAGTCATAATGAGATATCCTGCATATAACATGATACAAAGAGCTATGACACCGAGGAAACCAAGAACTGCTCGAATAATTTTTGCAATGGTAACACGAATATCTTCGCTACCAAGTGATGTTGTTTCACCAATTTGTTCTAAACCAAAAGCATCAGGTTGTTGAGCAAAAACAACATCTGATGAAAAAATTTGAGATACAAAAAAGACTGTAATCACAAAAAAAACTAAAGTGATAACAGCCTTTTTAACATCTTTTATGTTTGAATACCCTGGAAGCATGGGACCAAGAGTAAAGAATTAATTGTACTTTATTGTTTATGTAAGAAATTCGTTTACCGCATCTTTCACGCGGTTTCCATCGGCTTTTCCAGAAACGCGAGCCATTACCGTTCCCATCACACGACCGAAATCTTTTTTACCATCTGGCTTGATTTCATCAATAACTTCTTTTACTATTTTTTTCAAATCATCATCATTCATTTGTTCAGGGAGAAAACTCTCTAACAGTTTCAATTCCCTTTCTGTATTTTCTATTAAGTCATTCCTATTTGCATTTTGAAAATCTTTCATTGCATCTTTTAACTTTTTTACTTGTGTGCCTATTACTTTCAAAACATCTTCATCCGTAAGCTCTCTTCTTTCATTGATTTCAACATTTTTAATATCAGACAAAAGCAAACGCAGGGTAGAAAGTTTCTCTTTCTCCCCTGCTTTCATTGCTTGTTTCTGTAGATCAAGTATGTTGTCTTTTAGGGACATAACTTTATCTTGTTTCTTCACTTGGCAAACGACCAATCTTTCTCAAGTATTCGGTTTTTTGCTGAGTGCTTATACGTTTAACAGTACTTTGTCTTGTAAGATTCTTACTTTTCTTTGGTTCGAAAAATTGAATCTTTCGAGCCTGAAGCATCTTTCCAGACTGAAGCCAAGTCTTTTTTGTACGTCGCATGAACGCTTCAAAAGACTCACCTTTTTTTCGTTTAATTTCAGACACAGAATTTCACCTCCTCTAGGTAAAATTAATGATTAATTACATTTATACTATACACTATTTTTTTGATTTCGTCAAATTATCCACTACACACCAAGAAGCTTCTTTACTTCCTTCAAAATAGCCTTTTGATCAATAGTTTCCTGGGTTCCAGCTTCCATATCCCGGATAATAATCGTTTTATCCTGAACCTCTTTCTGACCAAGGATAAAAGTATGGCTTGCCTTATATTTATTTGCAAGTTCAAGCTGAGCTTTTAGAGCCTTTTTTGCTAAATTATGCTTTACCACAATACCTTCACGACGAAGGTCTTCAATGACTCGAAGCATAACACGGCAAGCCTGATCACCTAAATGGGCAAAAAATAGAGTTTTTGTATTATCTACAAAATCTGCTTCATGCTTTCTGGCCTCAGCTCTCAAAACCTGTGCCACACGGTCAAGACCAACACCAAATCCACATGCTGGAGTTGCTGGGCCACCCAGTTGTTCTACGAGTGTATCATAACGTCCTCCACCACCAAGAGCCAAATTTGCAAATTCATGTTTTTCATCATCAATGAAAAACTCAAATACCGTATCAGAATAGTAATCAAGTCCACGAACAAGACGAGAATTGAGTACATAAGGAATTTGCATTTCATCCAAATATTCAAGCATCTTCATGAAATAACTCTTTGAAGTCTCAGAAAGCCAATCAATAATCTGTGGAGCTTCTTCAATGACTTCCTGGTCACACTCTTCTTTTGAATCAAGTACACGAAGCGGATTTTTTGTTATACGTTTTTTTGATTCCTCAGACAAGTAACTTCTCTTACTTCGGAGGTATCCAACTAATTCCACAATATACTGTTGTCTTTCTTCCAAAGTACCAATACTATTTACATCTACACGAACCTTAATTCCCAAATCACGAAAAAAATTATAAGCAACGGTAATTATTTCTGCATCACAGATGGCATCCTTTTCACCAAAATTTTCACATCCAAATTGATAAAACTGTCGGTATCTTCCAGCTTGTGGACGATCATGGCGAAACATTGGTCCCCAATACCAAAGTTTTACTGGCTGTGGATAAACATGCATTCCGTTCGTAATATATGCACGAACAGATGAAGCCGTAGATTCTGGACGAAGCGCCACTTTTCCTTCACTTGTTTCAAATACATACATTTCTTTCTCGACGACATCAGTTCCTTTTCCAATTGAACGGACAAAAAGTGCAGCTTCTTCTAGAATAGGTGTTTCTAATCTTCCAAAACCATAGGCTCCTGTAATATCTTCAGCCGTATGGTACATTTTCTTCCAAATCATTTCATCCTTTGGCAAAATATCATGAGTTCCACGAATTGGCTGATACGCCTTTTGAGGTACAACTTTCTTTACCACTTTCTTTTGAGCAACTGGTTTTTCTACCACTTTCTTTAAAACTTTTTTTTCTTTTGTTTTCTGTACTTTTGGCATATAGGTGTATTTATTCAGAAATGTATAATATATTATTTTTATTTTGCAGTATAATCTGGATTTCCAATCATGGACACACGATGGATTGGAAGCCCTCGAAGCCAAGCACGGCCAACGATACTCACACGTTTTATTGCACCGAACTTTCTTGAATCAAAACTTGCATCACGATTATCCCCCATCACAAAGTATTCATCAGTACCAAGAAGTTTTGTAACTTCTCCAGGAGTATCCTCTGCGAGATATATCTCCTCATCTAAAAGAAATCCTTGTGGGTAGGTATCGTTATATATAACAATTTTGTTATCCTCTACTTTGACCCGCTCACCAGGTAACCCAATAACACGTTTCAGATAATGAGTTTTTTCATCCCCTGGGGCTTCAAATACAATGGTCTCCCCACGAACTGGCTCACGAAATCTATATGTTATTTCATCGATAATAAGATAATCCTTTTCTAAAAAGTTTGGTTCCATTGAAGCTCCTTTCACATAAAAAGGCTTAAAAAGGAAATAACGAACCAAAGCGATGGTTACCCCAGCCATAACCACAATTTTTATAAGTTCAAGCAAGAAAAAACCAATACTGGTCACAAGGCTTTTTTCCTCGTTCGGTGCATCTAAGGGTTGTAAATCCTCAGAAAGTTTTTCTTCATGTAATTTTTTTTCTTCATCCATATAAGATATCTCATTATTTTTCTTTCATTATACTCTCAAAAAACAGAAAAAACAAATAAATTGAGAGATAATAATCTCCTTACTTTTACCATAAAAATGGAATAAAGTCAATAAACAAAAAAGAAACCTTTATATAGGCTTCTTTTTTCTTGTGGGCGTGCCAGGAATCGAACCTGGGACCTCGACATTATCAGTGTCGCGCTCTAGCCAACTGAGCTACACGCCCGTTTCGTGGGTTTAAGAGGATTCGGACCTCTGACCTCTACAATGTCAATGTAGCGCTCTAACCAACTGAGCTACGCGTCCAAAATTAATTTTTAAACAATTTTCAATTTTATCATTCTTTTAAGAGATGCTTAGGGAAGCTAAATTAAGGGTTTGTCGCTAAAGGGTCTGCCGAGGGACCGTTTATTAAATTGTGTCTAGTATTTTTTTGTCATCTCGGGTATAAAGATAGGTAACCTGTTGGTAAAAAACCTGATTTTGTTCTAATATTAGATTATAACTTAATACTAATATTAAACTAGTTTAATATTATGAAAAAAAAGTGTTGAAATAACAAAAAAAGAAATGAATGACAAAAAAATACTAGACACAATTTAATAAACGAATACCGAATATGGTATTTGACAACAGATTCATTAATTACTTTGGTGCCCTTTGTTTGAAAATGTGCGAACCTTTTTTGCCTGCCCGCCAGAGCCCGAAGGGCGACGGAGGGAACAAAACTGACGCTCCGCCCCGCCGGCGACTCGCTGACGCTCGCAGGCCAAGCAAAAACATTTTCTTTACAATTTTTGATTTCGCGCGCCCCCTAAAATTTTTTTAATTAAGGAAAAGAAAATGTTTTTGCTTGACTCTGCCCTCAATGCTTCGGGCAGGGCGGCGGGGCTTCCGGCGGCGATTTTTTTCGGCGGACGGGCTACAAATCAAAAAGGATAGTGGGTGGATTAAGGAAAAATAGAAATACAAAAAATATGCACAACTTGACTATTCACATTTTATCAAAATTTTGTTATCCTGTAAATTAGGATGTCCGCCAGTTGCATGCTATTTTTATTTTTTACGAAATCTGTTATAATCTAACCAAGATGACTAAACAAAACTATCAATTCGCCATTTCAGCCGCAAGGCTGAATTACGAGAGAGAGGGTAAGGAGTCAAGACATTTTGTGATTTTTGGCATAAATTTTTTTGATTAATATCAATATTAAAAAAAGATATAAATGGTTGAAAAAAATCTTCTAAAATAAGGCAGGGAAAATTGCAGATTTGTCTGGCATTGTAAAA
>JAZDFH010000065.1:0-3448 GCA_043808035.1 bacterium
ATTATGCTAGCAAGAAATATTTTGGCATGGCAGAAAGCAAGAAATGAAAAGCAAGCTAAAATTAATTGGAAATTTACGAAAGAAGATGCCAGAAACGTGTTTAAATATGATAGACATAATCAAGTTAATTGAGTACTAGTAAGATTATATACTATTATTTGAAAACGACAGGGACGCGAATTTCGTCATCGTATTCCGGTAGTCCTGACGGGTTATCTTTTTTTAGTATCAATATACCTGTTGCGGTTTTAGGCTCTTTGAATTCGAGCTTTGCTGTAAAAGGAACGAATGTTTCTGTCATCCATTCTCCTTGAGCTTGTGCTGGAACATTGGCGAGAATATTTCCATCAGTATCACGTAGTTCGACGGGGAATGATGCTTCGAAATACCATGTTCCTTTTGCTTCGCCTGTGATAATGAGAGGGCTTCCGATGAGGGCATTTTGTTGCGGTACGATAAGGCGTATTATTTGATCATATGATTTTTTCAATGGTGACGTTTTTTCTTGGTAAGGGAGAATGGGATCACAGTATTTTTGTGTAAAGAACGCAATACTTCCGACGATGATAAATATGGTGATAAAGGAACTGATGAAAAAAAGTTTACGGTTTTGTACGTGCATATATAGTACGTTTATGTTTATGATATTGCTTTGTACATATGTTGCTGATTTTTTTCTGATACGTTAGTTGTTGTGATATTTTCGAGAAAGGAGTTGAGCTACAATATGTCCTGATTCGCACGACGTTGATAATCCTCCGCCAGGGTGTGTCCCGCCACCTACGAGATAGCAATTACCAAGTTCTTCGAACTGGTTATGTGGACGAAAATAAAACAGTTGTGAGAACGGATGAGCAAGGTTGAAAATAGATCCATTGTATAAATTTTCTTTTTCTTCCCAATCTTTGGGTGTTATTATGCGTTCGATTTCGATGTGTTTTTCAAGATTTTTTAAAGGCGTTCGTATACTGACTTCGTGCAGTATTTTATTCCGAAAATCTCGTTTTTCCAGCATCCAATCTATTTTGCTTTCATTATTGGGAACCTGCACAAGGATATGAAGTCCTGATTTTTTATTCGGCGCGAGGGTTTCGTCTGTTACAGCGGCGTTTTGTATGTAAAATGAAAAATCATGAGATAATTTTTTTCTTTTAAAAATGTCGGTTATATTTTTTTTGTAGTCTTCGGCAAATATAAATGTATGGTGAGGGAGATCGTTAAAAATAGTATCAAGTCCGAGATACAGCATAAAAGCGGAAGAAGAATATTGATATTTTTTAATTTTAGTAGGAGTATTTTTCTTTAAAGCGCCGTAAGGAATAAGATGTGTCATCGCGTATGCAAAATCAGCATTTATTATGACATCGTCGGCGTATATTCGTTTTTTATTTGTTAACAAGACACCATATGCCTTTCTACCTTTCAAAATCAGTCTTTTGACGGCGGTGTTCAGGTGGATAGTTCCGCCTTGCTCTTCTATAATACGTGCCATTGCCTTTGGGATTGCGGATGTCCCTCCTTCGACGTGATATATTCCGTATTTATGTTCCATAAAAGACAGTATGGAAAAAAGTGATGGGCATTCCCATGGAGACATCCCGATGTATTGTGATTGAAACGAAAAAGCAATACGAAGGGTTTCATCGTTAAAGTAATTACCGAGATGGTCGAATAATGACTTTTTGGAAACAATGGTAGGCAATGATTTTAGCAAGGACCCATTCAGCAGTGACAAAAATGATGAATGGTCTTTTTTGAATAATGGAATCAGTTTGTCGAAACGTTTTTGTTCCGCATCTAAGAAAATTTCAAAGCCTTCTTCATTTCCTGGAGCATAGTTGGCAATTTGTGAATACATATTCTCTCGGTTTATGGTTGCGTTCAAGATAAGATCATGAAATATCAACCGATACATAGGCTCAAGAGCAATCATCGTTAAATAGTCTGTGCTTTTTTTACCTGCCGCTTTAAATATCGTATCGATAACAGGCGTCATGACGAATGGAGCAGGATTAGTATCAAAATGAAAATCGCCGAGTGTTAATTCCGCATTTTTTCCGCCAATCGCGGATGATTGTTCAAATATCTCTACTTCGAATCCTTGATGCAAGAGAATAATGGCGGCGGCAAGTCCCTCTACGCCCGCCCCGATGATAACGATTTTCTTCTTTTCAGATTTTTCGGAATGCTTCACAGATTCATTATATAACTAAAACATTATGAATCCATACTGCTTGGATTCAAGCCTGAACCGGGAACAATCGGGTAAGAAACAAAAACTTCGTTTCTGTTAAAATAATATCACCTTAATAAAGTCGGTATTATCAACAAAATAACGAAGTTCTTGCATGAATAATTATACACAAATCACTCGTGATGAACGAGCGATTATCTCTGACCTATGGATAAAAGGCAAATCATATTATTACATCGCCAATTGGTTAGGGAGGAAATACGACACGATCAGAAACGAAATCGAGAGAAACGGAAGAATAAATCAATTTGGTAAATTAATCTATTCTTCCCAAAAGGCTCACAAAAGATATCTCAACAGAAGGAAACAAGCAAAGAGAAAAGAAAGAATTATCGAGAACAATTTCACAATTGAAGAAGTCCTTACAAAACTAATCACGAAAGAACAATTTTCTCCTGAAGAAATTGCAGGCAGATACGATACAATCTCACACCAGACAATCTATAATTGGATTTACAGAATGACAGATTATGAATTGAAAAAATATATAGTTTCAAATCTAAGAAGAAAAGGGAAGAAGTACAGAAAAACAAGCAAATTACATAATTTTGAATCAGTAATGGCACCAAAAACGATGATTGACCAAAGACCCGATGTTATTGAAGGAAGAGAAAGATTGGGAGATTTTGAGGGAGATACCATGTTACTTAACGGTTTGGAAAGGCTTTATACTCTAGTAGACAGAAAATCCGGCTATCTTTTTGTCAGACATGTTCTTAATGGACACGCTGAAACTATTTATCAAGAAACTTTGAAAATTTACAGAAAACACGGAGACGAGATAGAAAGTATCACTTATGACAATGGTGTTGAATTTTCTTATCATGACTTGATTACTCTAGACACTAAAATCACTATCTATTTTGCTTTTCCTTATCACTCATGGGAAAGAGGAACAAATGAAAATACCAATGGACTTATCAGACAATATTTACCCAAAGGCAAAATACATGGTAGGCTTAAAAAAAGTGATATTGGATTGATAGAAGATAAGTTAAACAATCGTCCGAGAAAGCGTCTGAATTATTTAACCCCTTACGAAGTTTTTGTTAAAAATAGGACTTACGCACATCCCACCACGCAATAAATATGAGATAATGTATATATTACCAACGAAAATATTTCACATCTCATGCCGCGCACAAAATGTTCTTTAGAGCTCTACACAAAATTTTTGATTTCAAACCACAATCG
>JAZDFH010000066.1:0-9934 GCA_043808035.1 bacterium
AGGAATGAAAGCCAAAGAGATGAATGCCACGGGGCGTGGAATAGGACTGATGCTTACGAAACAAATCGTTGAGGCTCATGGTGGAGTGATTCATGCGGAGTCTGCTGGCCGAGACACGGGGAGTGTGTTTGTGGTGGAGATGCCGGTAGTTTGAGAAATTCCAAATTCCAAAGCCGAAATGTAAAATGAATGACAAAATCGGAATATCAAATGTAAAAAGAAGATATTTTCATGTTTTGTCATTCAGTTATTTGATATTCATTTGGAATTTTGTTCGCCGGCTGGCGAATTGATATTTGAAATTTTAAGTTTTTTTCTAGTTTGTCATTCATCCACCAAGAAGATATCATATAAGATATTATGCCGAAACTTATCGATTCACATACCCATGTTCAATTCGCGGCCTATGCGGATGATATGTACGACGTCGTCAAACGAGCGTTGGATAATGATATATGGTTTGTAACGGTTGGAACGCAAAGGGATACGTCCAGGGCTGCTATAGCGCTTGCGGAGCGATACACGGATGGAGTATACGCTACGGTCGGGTTGCATCCTATCCATATAGAAGCATCTTTTCATGATAAAAATGAATTAGGGAGTGATTTAACTGCTCAAGCGTTTACCGGCAGAGGAGAAACTTTTGATTATGATGCATATCACGAATTGGGGATGAGAGAAAAAGTTGTCGCTATTGGTGAATGTGGACTTGATTATTATCGGCTCGGTTCAGAAACAAAAGCGAAACAGAAGGATGTATTTATGAAACATATCGCATTATCCGGTGCGGTACGAAAACCGTTGATGATACATTGTAGGCAAGCTCTTTCTGCAAGCTTAGGACATGCATATGATGATGTTATTGATATTCTCCGTGCAGAGAAGAACATGTTGAATGATATCCCTGGAATAGCGCATTTTTTTGCAGGAGAGAAGAAGCATGCAAGAGCTTTTCTGAATCTCGGGTTCAAATTTTCTTTTGGTGGGGTCACCAGTTTTGCTCGCGATTATGACGAGGTTATCCGATATATTGGACTTGATAATATTTTACTCGAAACGGATGCGCCATATGTTACCCCTGTCCCATTCAGGGGAAAACGCAATGAACCTTCATATGTATCGTATGTATGCGAGGCAATAGCGAAAATCTTGCAGGTGGATACCGATATTGTTGCCCAAAGGACGACGGAGAATGCGAAGGGAATTTTTAGAATTTAGCTCAAAACTCAAAAATTAAAAGGCAAAACTGCAACTAAAAAATCAAAATCGTGCACACAATTTCGAGATTGTATTTAGTTTATCAGTTTTGCGGTGTAGTTTTTAATTTTGATTTTTACGTTTTAGGTTGGTTCTTTGACTTTTAACTTCTGAATTCTTATTCTGTAGTCATGTATCCATTCGAAAAAATAGAAAAAAAGTGGCAAAGGAAGTGGCAAAAGGATGAAACGTATACGACTAAAGACACGGTAAAGGGGAAAAAGAATTTTTATCATTTGGTGATGTTTCCGTATCCATCGGGGAATTTGCATATCGGACATTGGTATAATTTCGCCCCGGCAGATATTGTGGCGCGATATAAAAGGATGCAAGGGTACAACGTTATGAGTCCGATTGGATTTGATGCGTTTGGGTTACCTGCTGAAAACGCGGCGATTAAGCGTGGCATTCATCCTGAACGGTGGACAATGTCGAATATTAAGACGATGAAAAAACAACTCCATTCAATGGGGAACAGTTTTGATTGGTCTCGGGAGGTGATAACGTGTTTACCTGAATATTATAAATGGAACCAATGGATTTTTTTACAGTTATATAAGGAAGGATTAGTGTATCGTCAGAAAGCGGCGGCAAATTGGTGCCCATCGTGTAAAACGGTTCTTGCGAACGAACAGGTTGTCGATGGCGCATGTGAACGATGTGGTACGGATGTAACGAAAAAGGAGATTGATCAGTGGATGTTTCGTATTACTCGCTATGTCGAAGATTTATTAAAAGATCTGGATACTGTTGATTGGCCGGAACGGACAAAGGCTATGCAACGTAATTGGATTGGTCGTTCGGAAGGCGCTTATATCACTTTCGATTTGCAAGGTGCTACTCTTAAGAAAAAGAGAAAAGTGAAAGTTTTTACAACGCGTCCGGATACCGTTTTTGGAGTAACGTATGTAGTACTTGCTCCGGAACATGAGTTGATTTCCGATCCTGTGGTGAAGGCGGCTCTGACCAATTATTTTGAAGTGGAAACATATATTGAAAAGACGAAAGCAAAATCAGAGCTTGAACGGACAGACCTTATCAAAGGGAAGACAGGATCTCCTCTTGCAGGGATTACTGCTATAAATCCCGCAACAGGGGAAGAGGTTCCAGTTTGGATTGCGGATTATGTGTTGGCCTCGTATGGGACAGGAGCCGTTATGGCGGTTCCCGCACATGATGAACGAGATTTTGATTTTGCCCGTAATCCTCGGCATAATCTTCCGATACGACCGGTTATTATCCCAGAACCTGTTGATATTAAGACAGGAGATGCACAAACCGTTATTGATGATATTAAAAAAGGGAAAATATGCTGGACATGTTGTGGATTGTTGATTAATTCGGCACAATTTAATGGTAATCCTTCGGAACATGCTAAAAATAAAATTGTTGCATGGCTTGCGAAAAAGAAAGCGGCGAAGAAAGGCATAACATATCGCTTGCGTGATTGGCTTATCTCTCGGCAACGATATTGGGGGACGCCAATCCCTATCGTATTTTGTGAAAAGTGCGGCATACAGCCGATTAAAGAAAAAGATTTACCGATAACGTTGCCACCGTTACGCAACTTTCAACCTGCTTCGGATGGAAGATCTCCACTTGCAAGAAGTAAGGACTTTGTGGCGACAACATGTCCTCAATGTGGTGGTCGTGCCGAGAGAGAAACGGATACCATGGATACGTTTGTTGATTCATCATGGTATTATCTTCGGTATATTGATAATCACAATGCAAAAGCTGCGTTCAATAAAAAGAAGATGGAGAAATGGCTACCTGTTGATATGTATATCGGTGGTGCGGAACATACGGTGCTGCATCTTTTATATGCACGATTTTTTACCAAGTTTTTGGCTCAAAAGAAATATATTGATTTCAATGAGCCGTTTACATCGTTGCGGCATCAGGGCATTATTTTAGGTCCGGATGGGTTAAAAATGTCCAAATCGAAGGGGAATGTTATCGACCCTGACGATTTAGTGGATAAATTTGGTGCCGATGCGGTGAGAATGTATTTATGTTTTATGGGTCCGTATGATCAAGGTGGACCATGGAATCCGACGGGTATTTTAGGTATGACACGGTTTTTAGACAGATTGTGGATATTGAAGGATGTTGTGGAACAGAATCAGTCGGTTCTTCAAGATAATGATTTATTGCAAGGGACAGTACATCGGACGATCAAAAAAGTGACAGAGGATATAGAAGGGATGAAATTCAATACGGCAATTTCAGCACTTATGATCTTATTGAATGAAATGGAAAAACAGAGAGAGAATCTCCCGATAGCTGTTTTGAAACAATTTGTACAATTATTGGCACCGTTTGCCCCTCATGTTACTGAAGAAATATGGCAGAATTTGGCGGATAAGAAAAAGAAATACGTTTCTATCCATCATGGAGTATGGCCGAAATACGAAGAACAATACCTTAAGGAAGATATTGTTGGAATTGTTATACAGATTAATGGGAAAATTCGTGCAAAAATTTCAATTGCAAGGGACTTACAAGAAGAACGGGTTAAAGAAATTGCTTTTACAGAGAAAAATATAAGGAAGTATATCGACGGTAAAGAAATTAAAAAGGTGATTTATATCCCGAACAAATTACTGAATATCGTTATATAGTGATTCATTGTATTGATTTCATAATGATTTTTTAACGTGTTGTACAATTAACACAAAAAACAAAGGGGGATGAGGTACTGCCAAGTCTCCCTTTGTTATTAGGCAAAATTTCTATTAACCCTTAGATTTCACTGTTTAGTATGGGGTTCGAAAAATTGACACATTTTCTCAAAATGTGGTATACAATCACAATTACTAATAAGAAAAAACGTATCTTGACACAATTCTCAAAATATGGTATTTCTATCATTAGTAAATCTTGTTCTTTAGCAAAATATCCCTTCATTCAAAAGGGTCAGTGAGTAAAATTTTAATTTTTAATATAATTAATCATTAATCAAGCCACTCATCTGCCCTTCTGTAATGTGGGGTAGCTGAGGGTTCAAAAACATATGAAAACTTGGCAAAGGCACCTCTTGTTTGGGGTTGCGGTTGTTACGGGGATCTTAGTAATGGTTTTACTGGTTACTTGGATAGCAAAACCTTTCTTGAATAAAGAAAAGGATGTAACCGTCGAGCAAACTGTTACCGAAGAGACCTCTTGTGACGCGATTGATTGTACTGTATGCAAAGATTGTGGATGTTGCAACGATACGTGTGACCAGATGAAAAACAAGGTTGATGAATGTCTTGATGGGTGTGATGAGTGTATTCGATGTAATTGCTGCAAATGTCCGGAGAAAAAGGTGGAGGTAATTAAGAAAAAACCATACGTTCCACCGAAGCAACCTGTTTCCAAACCGAAACAGCAACCTGTTTTTCCGCCAACACCTATTGTTGAGAAACCGATAATAGAAGAAAAGATTATTATCAAGGAAGTACCTGTTGTTGTCGAAAAGACAAGGATTATCGTTCAACCGTCACCATGTATTAATTGCAATCAGAATAATCCGCCATGTACCACATGTAGTCAAAATAATCAGATTGACTATAGTAATCCTGGCACAGGTTCGCTTCCAGCGAATACCACAAGCGGAAATACAAATAATACGAACAACAATGTATGTATTGATTGTAATTCTAGCGAAACGATTGATACTAGTAATCCTGGCATAGGATTGCTCCCACAGAATACTACGAGTGGTACGAGTAATAATACAAACAATGATGATAATTCTGAAACGATTGATCAAAGTAATCCTGGATGGGGACAACTTCCCCAAAATTAAGAGGTGTATGTGTGCGGGCATTTCTTTATAGATTGTCCGCACCTATCCTTAAGACAGAGAAGAGAGATTTTATCTGTTTAAGGATGGGTCGAAAGACATCAAAAAATAAATATAGAGTCGTATGACATATAACAAAAAAAATATAAAAAATATCGTTGTTGGTCTCTTTACCGCTATTGTATTGGTCGGTACTATGACAGGGGTTAATGCAGCCACATTCAATACGTCCGGAGGGGATTCTCCGGTTTTGCGAGTATCGAATTATACACAATATCCTGATTCAAGCGCTCATTGGGGAATCAGTGCATCTGCAAATCAGAACGATGTATTAAGCTTTTTGATTTCGTATCACAATACATCAGGGGAAGATGCATGTGATGTCCGCATCAGACTTAATTTGCCATCAACCATCTCAAATGGGCAGGCTATTCCGGCGACAGTGTGGGCGGATAATGCATCGGCTGTTACGGGGAATGTTGTCGTGTATACGAATTTTTCCGGTAGTCGAAATATTTCTCAAGTAACAGGATATGATTCAGTACGTTGGTATGCCGGTCCGTCATCGGACTTGATGACATTGCCATTTAGCCAAAGTGGTACGGAACTCCTTTCTACGAATGGTCTTCGAATAGGTAACATTCAACCTGATCGGAGCGGATACATTGTTGCGCGGGCACAAATTGGTACTCAAGGCCAAACAAGCAGCGTACAACCAACTGCCGTAACACGAAGTACAGCGAATGTTTCGGAAACAACGATAACGTTGCAGGGTTCGGGAGATCCGAATAATACATCAACTGATGCATGGTTCGAGTATGGTACAACGACTTCATTGGGACGTACGACTTCTACTTCTAGTCTTGGATCAGGGGATAGTGAACAAGATTACTCGATCTATGTCTCTAGTCTTTCTTCTAACACGACATATTATTATCGCGCGGTCACGCGTAACTATAATGGTACCGCATATGGCTCGATCTATAACTTCACGACAAATCAGACTCAATTACAACAAGGAGATGCTCCGCTTGCAACAACAAATGTTTCTTCCGGCATTTCAGAGACAAGTGCGACATTGAATGGATCAGTGACACCTCGAAATTCGTATACCGATACATGGTTCGAGTATGGCACAACAATGTCATTGGGTTGGACAACCGTGACGCAAAGTGTTGGATCAAGTAATTATTCTCAATTGGTCCAAAAGAATGTTTCGAACCTTTCAGTAAATATGACTTACTATTATCGTGTTGTGGCGCGCAATTCATATGGCACTACTTACGGTAATATCGCGAGCTTTGCCACGGGGCAGGGATATATGCCTGCCATCGGGAATACTCCATATACGACGACATATCCTGCTTCGAATATTGCATCAACAGGTGTCACGTTGAATGGATCAGTGAACTCGAATGGATATTCAACGAATGTGTGGTTCGAATATGGTCGAACAAATACATTCGGAACCCGTACGGTAACAAATAACGTCGGTTCCGGAACAGGGCTTCTGAATCGTTATCAAAACATTGGAAGTCTCACAGCAAATACGACCTATTACTATCGTGTTGTTGCCCAGAACGCGTATGGCACATCATATGGTTCAGTGGTGACTTTCACAACAGTAGGCGCGCAGACGAGTGCGAGTGGAGTTGAATATAGTGGTATCCTTGCAAGTTTGTCGAGTATTGCGAATAAATTGGCAAACTTGAGTTCGTCATTGACGAGTAGTAAAAATGAAACATATACGGCAATCACGGTAGGGGAGGAACAGCATGTCACTTTTACACTGAACAGTGATAAAGACAAAGCGAAACAGGGAGAAGAGGTTACTATTACCGCAGAGATTTTTTCGCCCGTTACATTAAAGAATAGTAAACTTGTTTTGACGCTCGATAAGAATATGGGATGCGAAAATATTTTTGCGGCATTCCCTATTACAGACTTCACAAAACAGGGAGAAACATTTACTTTTGACCTTGGAACAATTGCTGCAAATTCAATTCAGACATATAAATTTAACGTAACCATTTCGAAAGATACTCCTATAGATAGCACTGTTACAGCTACGGGGGTTTTACTTTCGCAGCACGCAGATAATGGTGAGCAATGTAGTGTAAGTGATGCAGCAACCATTACTGTTGCATCATCAAACGGTTTTCTTGCAAATATATTTTCCGGTATGTTTGGAGGAAGTATCGGGAGAACCATCCTTCCGTTAGTAGTAGCGATTTTGATTGCTATTGGACTGGTCATTCTTGGACGTAAAATCATTGAACTTATTTCATAGTTTTGGGATGATAGCTCCTAAATTCAAAAAACACCTTTTATAAAAGGTGTTTTTTGATATATTGTGGACAAGTTAAACACACTAAAGGCTTATTGCAGTATCAGGTTATTCCCTGTCATTTCTTTCGGTTTTTTTATATCAAGCAAAGCAAGCACTGTTGGAGCTATATCGCGTAGTCCTCCGTTTTTTCGTAGCTTGATTTGTTTTTTGTGTGGAGAAACCACTATGCACGGAACCGGGTTGATTGTATGTGACGTTCGCCATTTGGGACGTTGATCTTCAATATTGCCGTGATCAGCGAAGATTATGGCAGTCCCTTGTTTTTCGAGAATTTTTTTCGTAATCATTCCTACACACTCGTCGACAACGGATACGGCTTTTAAACACGCCGGTATAACTCCTGTATGTCCAACCATGTCTCCATTTACCAAATTCACCACGATGAGATCGTAATAATCTTTGTCAATCTCCGTCAGTAGGCGGTCTGTAACTTCATAGAGGCTCATCTCAGGCTTAAGGTCATACGTTGCTACTTTCGGTGATGGGACGAATATTCGTGTTTCGTTTTGATAAGAAGTCTCCCGTTGTCCGTTTAAAAAGAATGTTACATGAGGATATTTTTCGGTTTCTGATATCCGCAGTTGTTTCAATCTATTGTTACTGACGATTTCTCCTAAAAGATTTTTTATCGTTATGTCTTTGAATGCAACATGTGCGTTAATCGGCTTATAGAATTGTGTCATGGCAACATAGTATATGCGTAATGGGTCGCGTTGCCATCCATCAAACTGTTTTTCAACAATCGCTTGCGTTAGTTGACGTGTCCGATCAGTCCGATAGTTGAAAAAAATAATCGCATCTTTTTCTTTTACGCCGTTGTATCCAACGTATTTTACAGGAATAATAAATTCATCTGTTTCGTTGCGATTATAACACTGTTGCATGTGTTTAAGGGGATTAGAAAACGTGTCGGCTTCTCCTTTCACGATACAGTCATACGCGCGTTTTGTTCGGTCCCATCTTTTATCTCTATCCATGGCATAATATCTGCCTGATATTGTAATGATATCTCCGATTTGTAAACGTAAGAGTTTTTTCTTAAGTTTTATAATATTTTTAATACTCGAAGTGGGAGGGGCATCTCTTCCATCGGTGATAACGTGTATATATACATCAGAAAAGTTATTTTCTTTGCATAAATGAAGTAAGGCGAAAAGATGCGTCATATGTGCATGTATGCCTTCTGTTTGGAGCAGCCCGATACAATGGAGTGTGGATTTATGCTTTTTACAGTGCCGGATGGCATTTAGAAATGCTTTATTTTTAAAAAATGTTTTATCTTTTATCGATTCATTGATGCGAGGAAGTGATTCGAGGATTATACGCCCTGATCCGATGGTTAAATGTCCGACTTCAGAATTTCCTTGGTAGTTTTTTGGCAACCCGACATGTTCACCTGATGCATGTAACAACGTATGAGGGTATTCACGCATTAATATATCCGTTTGCGGGGTATCTCCTTGCGCAATAGCATTATTTTTTTTACTCGCTCTATAACCCCATCCGTCTCGGATAATGAGCACAACCGGTTTTTTTTTCATATTGTCATTATTGTAGCATAAAATATTTTCTTTTAAGGCTTTGTACACATACGTTTATTGACAGTCGTCACGTGATAGCGGTATCGTATTATATATACAAAAATATGAATTACACAGTGTCGAAACAGAGCTTTTATTTTTTTACTTTTTTTACCCTCGCCCACGGGAGTTGATTTTTGTATAACCTTTAAAGATGAAAATACAAAAACCTCCCGTTCGGGAGGTTTTTGTATATCTGTCGGAATACATATAAAAAATGAAAAATACAAAACAAAAAGATCATACGATTGATAAACGGCAAATAAAAAGAGTTGCTATTATGATGCAAGGATCAAAGAGCTATACGAATAGAGCACTTATCATGGCTGCACTCACAGAGGGGCAGACATGTATCCGAGGGTACTCAAAAAGTGATGATAGTACCGCCTTAATAAAAGCTTTACGGCAAGTTGGCGTTTCGGTCTCTGAAAATGGAGATGAACTTCTTATTCAGGGAAAAGGGAACGTATGGACACAGGTCTCCGCTTCAGTGAATGTTGGGCATGCAGGTACTGCTGCTCGTCTTTTTTTAGCACTTGCCGCATATATTCCGGGGACGATTATTATTGATGGTTCTGAACGGTTACGTGAACGTCCGATTACTGATCTTGTGCAGGCGTTACAGGCGCTTGGAACGACGATTGATTATTTAGAACATGAAGGGGCGCTTCCGATTCGTGTTCAAGGAGGAAATTTGAAAGGCGGAGATGTTGCTCTCAATGGTAGTGTGAGTAGTCAATATATCTCTGCATTGTTATTGATTTCACCAGTATTAGAAAAGGGGCTTGCGATACATATCGTCGGTGAACAGATATCAAATAGGACTTACGCACTCAACGCAAATCTCGTCCCCATTCTGGCATAAACCGCCTTTTGTTCATACCACGATACGCCGTCATGAAGTCTTGTATACTCAAGTTTAACAAAAGCGACGAACGAAGCAAAGATGTGATTTCT
>JAZDFH010000067.1:0-2449 GCA_043808035.1 bacterium
TGATATCAGTCTCGTACCATACATATCAGATGGGAAGAGTCACACATTATATATTTATCCAATAGACTACAATAACCCGGGGATAGATAATTCCAAAAATCCTCTTATAGGAACACCTCAAACGATTACGTGTTCTGCGCCTATCTCCATCCCCGGGAAAAAACAACCGTCCGTGGATATTAAAGCTGAGTAGCTAAAGTCTCTGAATACTATGAGTATTAATATATAAAACAAATTGACAATATTGTCAAAATATTGTATTATTATATATGTACAATAAGTCGATATTGTACATAGTTCTTTTTTAATCAGTAATATAGCTGCGACGTTTTTATACCGATCGTAGCCTGAAAGTGTATGAAAAATCAGAAAAAAGGAGTTGTGACACGGTTTTTGGAAGGCTTAGGTCATTTGATTTTTATTCCACTTGTTATTGCGACCTTTGTTGAAGGGAGTAAGGTGAATCCTGTCATTATGACTGTTGAAAATAACCAAACAATGACTGCAGAAGCAGTCGTTATAACAGATAATGGAATAGATAGTGTTGAGCAACCTATAGCTGTAAACGATGTAGATACAGGATCTACCGAACAGCCAAAACCAAAGATAAACGGCGAGACTGTGTATCGGAAAGTTACAATGTATACTTCCACTCCTGAACAAACATGGGGGGATCCGTGTATTGGCGCAGCAGGTATAGATCTTTGTAAGTTATGGGAAAAAGGTATCACAACATGTGCAAGTAATGTGTATCCGAAAGGTACGACTCTTTCGATAGAGAGAGTAGGTGATTGTGTTGTATTAGACACTCTTGCCTCAAAATATGCACAGCGGATTGATATCTATGGAGGATATGACACTGAATGTTTAAAAACCCAATACAAAGACGGAACAATCAAAAAAGAATGTTCTCAACTACAGAAAGCGTTCCAATTCGGGTCCCCAGTGTTAGCCGTAACTAAGAATAGTTCTTTCAATGCAAGTGAAACACTTGCTCAAATCAAGAAATCTTTAAAGTAAAGAGATCTTATAAACCCGTACCTATGTTAATCATTGTGTACGGGTTTTTACTTTTTATAAAATGTTGATTTTCTTTTTTTGTGTCGGTACAGTAGATATGAGATGGATAAGAAAGTTTTATATAGTCATCTTCCTGAATCGCCCGGTGTTTACATTATGCGAGGATCGCATAAGACGGTGTTATATATCGGGAAAGCGGTACAGTTGAAGAGACGGGTTTCGAGCTATTTTTTGCGGGCGAACAATGCACGTATTGAACGTTTAGTTTCTGTTATTAAAAAAATTGATTATGTTGTTACAGAGACTGCACTGGAAGCATTAATTTTAGAAGCGAGTCTTATTAAGCGATACCAACCACCGTTTAATATTAAAGAAAAAGACGATAAAAGCTTTTTATATATTGAAATCACTAGAGAAGTGTTCCCACGAATTCTATTGGTTCGTGGGACGGAAGAGCGGCAAGGTAGGAGGTATGGCCCTTTTGTTTCTGCGGCGGAGGTAAGAAATGCACTTCGTATTATCAGAAAAATATTTCCTTTTAATACTCATCGTGCAGACACGATAGGTATGTTGCCTCGCCCGTGTTTTGAATATGAGATACATTTGTGTCCTGGGACGTGTTGCGGGAGCATAACAAAAAGCGCTTATCAAAAAACGGTTCGGAATGTCCGATATATTTTAGAAGGCAAAAAGAAACGGCTTATACAACATCTTGAGAAAGAAATGCAGAGTGCCAGCAAAAAGCTTTGTTTTGAAGAGGCGGAACGTATTCGGCGGCAATTAGTGGCACTTGCTCATATCCGAGATACTGCGCTTATCAAAAAATATGAGGATAGTATTGTTTTGCCACAAGAGAAGGCAGACATAAGGCGGATAGAGGGGTACGATATTTCAAATATTTCGGGGACATCTGCGGTGGGAGTCATGGTTGTATTTCGAGGGGGGAAGCCTGATAAACGCGCGTATCGTAAATTCAAGATACGAACAGTGCACAAACAAAATGATGTCGGTATGCTGAAAGAGGTTCTTTGTCGGAGGATTAAGAACGATTGGCCATTGCCTGATTTATTTGTCATTGACGGCGGTATTGGGCAGGTTAATGGTGTTTTGCAGGTATTATCAGTCGTTGGTATTTCTATGCCTGTGGTTGGTATTGCAAAGGGCGTGAAACGGGATAGAAACGATTTTATCGGGCGCATACCCCCTGAATTTCCAAAGGATACACTGATTCGTGTTCGTGATGAGGCGCATCGATTCGCGATTGCTTATCATAGGTATTTACGGAGCAAAACAGTATTTTCCAGTCCGTAAAGTAGCCTGAAACAAATTCTCATATCATGAGCTGTTTGTAATATTTTGGAAGAGTTTATTTCGAGCCTCATATGTTTTTTTCGCAGCATCAATATGAGATTCTTGCATTACTCTTCTT
>JAZDFH010000068.1:0-5717 GCA_043808035.1 bacterium
ATCCGAACGGTTCTGGTTTGGGACTGTATATTGTTAAGGAATACCTTGAAGCCCACTCTGGGACGATTCAGATTGAGAGCGAGCTGGGGAGAGGGACGAGAGTGGTGGTGAGGTTGAGGGCGGGAGAGGGGGAGGGAATTACGCTCGAGTGAGTTTGGAATAATTTTTCGGAATAAATTATGGCCACTTACATTTACAACGCCAAGGACAGCAAGGGCCGGAATAGATGATTTAATTAAGCAACATGACTATAAATGACAAAATTTTGAAAGAAGTGATAAAGCTTGCAGTAAATGATGCAAATGTGTTTGTTGCAACCAACGGCCAGAATATTCTTCGACCGCCAACATACAATCGGGATAGATATATTGATAATTTGATAAACGATAAATATTTTGTTGTTCTTACAATTTTGAGGCACTACATAAAACTTGCGAGTGACGCATACTGGTCAGGCGTTGGAGCAAAAAATATTGATCTCTTTATGTTAACACCAAGCGCGTCTTCGCCTATGGGGCCAAGTTCTGACTCCAAGGTTATAACTATCCAGTTTGGAAAGTACGAGACCAATCTTACCGATTCGTCACAATTCGGACTCGAACCACTCATGTTTCATTTCAACAAGGCCTACTGCTACCTTCCTTCAATGCGTGGAGAAAATCCAGATGTGAGACATCTCAATCAATTTTTTCACTGCGAGGCAGAGATTGTTGGCACTTTGGAAGATTTATTGCCGATCGTTGAAAATTATGTACGAATACTTTCTCACACACTCATCGCTCTTACACCAATAGTGGAGCTAATGAGCATTGATTTTGCCAAAACGAACTCGGCATTACGCTCGATTATTTCCACAGACTCTTTCCCAAAAAAGACATTTGATGATATATATCCGTGGTTACAAAAAACCCCTTCTTTTTATACAGTGAATAATTTTGGTAGAAATATCACAAATTCCGGAGAGATTGTACTTGCAGAACGTGAAGGAAACGGGTTACCTATGTGGCTATGCAACTATGATAGAGACATTATTCCGTTCTATCAAAAGCCAAATCCCGCGAATACGAATACAGTTATTAATGCAGATTTATTATTTGCGCCTATTCTTAGAGGAAGTTTTGGCGGGGAAATTATTGGCTCCGGCCAACGTCAGGATACGCCGGAAGAAATGATAGAGTCCTTGAATAGACAGCGAATAGAAATCGAACCATATGAATGGTATATAAACTTGCGTAAGTATCCACATTACAAAATTACGTCAGGATTTGGATTAGGTATAGAGCGTTTTGTATCCTGGGCGCTTGGATATTCCGATATTAAAGATGTGATTCATTATCCGCGACTTAAAAATATAAAGACACTACCGTAATATGAAAAAATATGAAAAAAGAAATCTTTGACTCATTTTTTAACCCCTACTCAAAAACTGTTGATAAAGCAGCTAATGTGAGTGCCTTTTGGAGGATGTCGGATGCAATTATCACAGAAATAATTAAGCAAGAAGTCGCACCATACTGCACGAATGAATCGCTAATAATGGATGCTGGTGGAGGAACTGGTCGTTGGGCAGTGAAGTTGAGCGAATTCTTAAAAGGTAAAATCGTAATATTTGATCGTTCAGCGGATATGCTCGCCAAGGCACGAGAAAATATTGATTATTGTAGTGTTTCCGATCGGATTGATATTATTGAGGGAGATTTAACGGATATAAAGCAATTCAAGGACAAAAGCATTGATCATATTGTGAGCATCTATAGCCCCTTGAGCTTTATCTACGAACAAACTAAGGCAGTACAAGAATTATTCCGCATTTTAAAACCTGGCGGTCGAATTCTCATTATGAGCCACGGTTACTTCAACGCAATAGCATCAAAAATAAACAACTACAAAGCAAGTTCGGAGGAGTTAAAAAATCTTGCAGAAACGCAGATGGTGAAATGGGTGCCGCATGTTCCGGAACTAGTAACTCATTCCAGGGAATCGATTGAGCAGCTATTTTTAGATGCTGGTTTTAATGTTCTCAAAACATATGGTGTTCTCGTATTTGTACAGCCTGGTCCTGAGGACTTTGATCAAAATAACGAAAAAAGAAGTGCTGTAAGTGAATATTTGGAGAATACTGATACTTTTGCAACGATATTTGAACTTGAGATGAAATATAATGCTCTCGATACTGTGGCAAATCGTGGCATGAATATGTTTATACTCGCGAAAAAGAAATAATACTATGGGAATATCTACGTTTATCCAAAAATACCAGTGGCTTAAACACACAAACTCTGTGGAGGAGTATCTGCCGCCGGAGTATTACAAACGTCTGCTTCGCCCATATACATTTGGTGGCATTTCTGACCTTCAATTGCTTGAGGATTTTCTAAAAGACAAAAACGCATCAAGCATCTTGGAACTCGGTTGCGGAAGCGGGAGAGCTTCAGATGTTGTTGTCCGCTTAATCTCCCAAGCCACATATACTTTCTCTGATTTGAGCGAACGTATGCTTGGCGCTGCGAAAAAACACTTGCCGAATCAATCATCTTTTGTCGTATCTGACGCGGTTAAATTTATGGCAGATACTGTCGAACAATATGATCTTGTTTATACGCTTTGGAGCTTCTCACATTCTACTCACCAACACGTACATTGCTTAGGAATAGAAAAAGCAGGACAGTATATCTCTTCGGTCATTAAAAAATTTATTAGAAAAAACATAAGACCTAACGGTTCGTTTTTCTTGATTCATTTCGATTCACTTTCTGATGAACAACGTATCCTTATGCGACAATGGAAACGTGTATTTCCTGCATTTGCGAACACTGAGCAACAAAGTCCTTCAAAACAAATTATTGATCGAGCATTATTAGATCTTGATAATGAAGGGGTAATTACTTTATCTTTAAATCATTTATGTGGAGATTCGATTACCTATGCATCAGAAAATGATGTCTTGGAAACGTTTATGAATTTTCATTTGGAGACTTACTTTAACACTTTGCCGATTGTCGCAGATGTTGTGGAGGATATCAGATCTCAAGCTGAAAAATATCGGAACGTAGATGGTTCGTATTCAATTGCTCTGGGGTGTTATGTGTATTCATTTATTAAAAATTAACAAATAAAATTATGAAAAACATGAAGAAACTGATAAAATTACAAAAAGGCGATAAAGTCGCGGTGCTTTCGCCGTCATTTGCGGCTCCCGGGCTCTTTCCTCATGTATTTGAGTTTGGTTTGGAACGTATACGCACAGTGTTTGAACTGGAGCCAATAGAGTATCCGACAACGAGAAAACTGGGCGCCAGTGTCGAGGAACGCGCGCGCGACCTTGCAGCTGCCTTTGCGGATCCGGAAGTAAAAGCGGTTATTGCCAGTATTGGCGGCGACGATCAGATTACCTACATATATAAAATGTCTCCGGAATCATTTATAAATAATCCAAAACCATTCTTTGGCCACAGCGATAATTCGCATTTCTGCAATTTCTTATTTCAACATGGCATTCCATCATATTATGGGGCATGTGTGATGACGCAATTTGCTATGCAAAAAGAAATGGATACATATACGGTGGATTATATCTATCACGCGCTATTTGATTCATGTGAATACGAAATTTCGCCATCAACCAAATATAATGAAATAGGTCTCGATTGGAGCGATTCATCGCTTCTTGCTAATAGACGTGTCTATGAGCCAAATATTGGATGGGTATGGGATGCTTCAAGCGATAGAGAGGGTATCTTGTGGGGAGGATGTCTAGAATCGATTGATGATATGCTTCGCAATAATGTCTCAATTCCAAGTCTTGGAGCATTTGAAAGCATCATTCTCTTACTTGAAACATCGGAAGAAATACCGCCACATCATTACGTGAAACGAGTGGTGCGCGCCTTAGGCGAGCGGGGGATATTGCAGAAAGTGCAAGGTGTTCTTGTTGGTCGACCAAAAGCCTGGGAGTTTGACAAGCCATTCATCAAAGAGAAACGAACTGCTTATGTGAAAGAACAACAAGAAACTATTGTTGAAACGATGCGATTGTACAATAAAAATATTCCAATTGTCCAAAATATGAATTTCGGTCATACCGATCCGCAAATACCAATGCCATATGGAGGAAGAGTACGGATTGATTCAGGTGAACAAAAAATATTTGTTCGTTTTTAGAAAAAGGGATAGAGAATTTATATCCTCTATCCCTTACTGTTACTGCTTTGGAACAACTTCTGCATCAGTTCAGCGCCAATTCCAGAGGTAACCATCGCTTCTCGTTTATTGCCGAGTAGTTTTGTTGCCCAGTTAACAGCTCCTCCGTCCGCAACTTGAACCTTATTACCTTTTTGGTTGGTAGCAAAGATGTGGAGGCAAAGATGCGGATAATAGCCTAGTCCTGCTTTTCTATCGAAATTAAAGCAAAACCGAACTCCCGGGTATGTCATGCGAAGCGGATCTACAATACCTCGCTCAATGTGAGCAAAGTATCTCATACGATCAGGAAGACCGTTATTGCTGAACATAGTCGAGCTTAAGTCGTTTGCATGTTCTACTTCTGTCGGAAACTGAATCTCATACTCTGTAAACAGATTAAAGTCATCGTTAAGCGAATTTCGCAAAATGTCTTCACGAGGGAGTTTAGCTGTAGTTATTAATTGATCAATAAATCGCATGTCGGAAATCTTGACAGTGATGTTTGACGATTCGTAGCCCTCTTTATGCAGAGCAGAGATTACATTTAATAACATTGCTATATGTGTTCGCAGTATAGGAACCGCAAATCCACCATTGGCGAGTGTGTTTGGTCCACCGGAGCAAAGGGCAAAAAGGTTGAAATGTTGCATATACCCCCTACTCTTGTCGAATGGCTGTAGTCGCAGGACGCGACCTGATGTACTAATATGTACGGTACGGTCGTCTTTTCGAGCAATGTTTCGTTTTCTCCTCAACGCGCACTCCAGCGCAAGTTGACTTGTTAGATCACTTACAACTTCCGATCCCCGTATAGAGGAAAGGGTGTTGTTTTGACTAACCATACTTAGCACCGCATTGAGGCCAAAAGGTGCGATAGGAGAAGTTTGAACTGCTTCGAACGTGGATTGCGTTACTCCATGACAAATGAGAGCAAACTTGTAGAGATTATCCTGAGCGATTGAGCTGATCCCGAGAAATTCTTGTTTTTTTTCGTACTCTTGCAACAATTTTGTTGGTTTCTTAACTTTCGCACGATTTTTGAATGCGTGCACTAGAATAGGCTGTAGGCGACGCATCGGCGCTGTTGACAGAATCTCAAGGAGGTTGGATATACCAAACTCCTTGGATATACTCTGAAGCATTCTTTTATCCGAATTCTTGGAATTCATCTGTTGTATCTCCTTTTTTAGTTGTTAAGGGACGAGTTTCAAGATCGTCTTGAAAACAATGATATTATAGCACAGTTTATACCTATTGTATATAATAACTTTTATTAGTTAAGAAATGGAAATGATTACTAAAAACGATCGGGAAACGCGAAGGGCGGGCGAGCTTTTAGCGCAAGAAATCAAAAAAACTCCTTTGGTGATTGCTTTGGAAGGAGATTTAGGCGCCGGTAAAACAACTTTTATTCAGGGAATAGCCAAAGGACTTGGCATTCAAGAGCAAATTACCAGTCCGACTTTTGTGATTATGAAAAAATATCCCATTAACGGCGGATTTTTTTATCATTTGGATTGTTATCGTTTGAATTC
>JAZDFH010000069.1:0-5218 GCA_043808035.1 bacterium
CCAATAGAGCTTTTTGTTCATCAGATAATTTGACGATATGTTTTTGTTTGTATTTGTTCATTTATTTGGATTAAATGATTATACAAACATTATATCATTAAATTGTCTGATAGACAAAAATAGAATAATCGAGTACTAGGAGGAATATATTTGTATGCGCTTGATCCATTATAAAATCGATACCCTTCGACATCTCCATCGTCAGGGAGATCAACAATCCATCCAGGGCTATATGTGCTCATTACGGTATATCTTCTCCCCGTAGTTAATTCTGCGGCAGGCTTGATCCATGCACCGACAGTGAAACTTGAGTTGTCCACTTTTAAAGTGCTACTACTTCCGGCGTTAACATAATCATTACTTCCATCGAAGATAAGACCTCCGTCCATTAAACCCGTTCCCCACAGTGGACCATTTATGAGTGTTCCATTATTTCCTGTACCTGATATATCTGATGCATTGGTTCCACTTGATTCATCGAACGTCCAATAACCAACCAACGATGTATCTCTTTTGTATTCTTCAACTTGTGAAGGTGTTAATCGAAGATCAGAACCAACTTCAAATGAAGATAGTGATGTCCCATTATCTTTTATTGCATGAGAGGCATGATATTTATCCGACTCCATGAGTGCTGTTAGTTCCCATGAACCGCCGACGAATGTATAATAGTTTCCCCCGAGTCCGTCATTGACGGGATCAATCGGTAATGTTGCAAGAGGAGAACCCGAAGATAACAGAGTTAGGTTTATTGGCAACCAACCTGTAGTGCCATCAACATTTCGATAAGACGCCGCAGGTTTACAGGAATAGCTCCATCCAGTTGGAAGTGTTGGAAGTGTTGGAAGAGTATATGAACCACAATTTGCATTATTGTCGGGAAGGGAGATATATACAATGTTTGCGGCAACAAATGTATTTCCATCAGCCTGATACATAGAAAGCGCTTTATTCAACGTTTGCAAATCCGCAACACGTGTTGCGTCTCGTGTCTGTTTCATTAACTCTGCGGGGTTGATAACGATAACCGCCGCTGTTCCGAGGATGGCGAGTATACCTATGACTATCAACAGTTCTACAAGCGTGAAGCTTGCGGTGGAAGTAGAATTGCATTTTTTTTGATGTTTATTTAACATAATGTCTTTTTGGATAAGGGCTATAAATAAAAGTTTTTATATAATCATATATTATGATATCATCATATTATTTTTTAATCTTTCACTGTATTATGTTTGTCTCGATTGTAGTCATTTATGTATGGTTGTATTAACATGCTGCAATGCTACAATAATTCAGTGGCAGGATAGGAATTCGCATTGCCGAGACGTGAGTTAAAATCCTATAGTGTCCAATAAGATCGAATCAATGCAAATCAACCTTTTTATAAACGAAGTTGTTTGTAAAAAGATTACAATAACTAAAAATTTATGCAAATAATCAATCATATTATCCAATTAAAAACTGTTGCCACGCTTGATTTTATCGATATCACCGATAAAGTTCAGGATGTTTTGGTGAAAATAAAAATTGCGAATGGTATTATTAATATCCAAAGTCTTCATACAACGATGGCTATCATCGTAAATGAAGCAGAACCTCTCTTAATGAGTGATATAAAAAGTATGCTTGAGAGAATTGCGCCAAGGACATTAGAATATATGCATGATAATTTTGATATAAGAACAGTGAATATGTGCGATAATGAGTGTCAGAATGGACATTCGCATTGTAAGGCGGTTCATCTCCCAACGTCACAAATTTTAAATATCGTTAAGAACCAAATTCAGCTTGGGCAATGGCAGCGCATTTTTGCTGTAGAGCTTGATAGATCCCGCCCCCGTCAGGTTGCTCTCCAAATTATGGGTGAGTAGTTTGCTTGACAAAAACTATAAGTACAGTATACTTTAGCTAATTAAAGTATGAAAAAAGACGACGTATTAAACAATAAGGATAGCGAAGAATTGTTTAAAACATTTCTAAACTTAAAGAATATTGATGATGCAAAAAGTTTTTTACGTGATCTTCTGACAGAAAAAGAAATTATAGAATGTTCTAATCGATGGAAGGTTGTCAGAATGTTGGATAAACAAAAGTCATATATGGCTATTAACGCTGCGACAGGGATGAGTTCAACCACTATAGCGCGTATCCATAAATGGATGAAAGAAGGGAAAGGGGGATATAGCTTGATGTTAAAAAGAATAAAAAATAATGAGTAACAAAAAAATACAAATAAATTCTATCCATCATAACCAATTCTTCAAAGAAGAGATTGGTTGTTGTTGATTTTTTGTCTACATACAATGAAGAACATTCAATCCCTTCCTTGAAGGGATTTTTTGATGAGGAAGGGAATCGTTCTTTAATCATAACCAAAACATGGAGGGGGTTTTATGCAACTACAGGATATAGGTATTAAATGGTTCAATACGGTATTTTATCCGCAGAACAAAACAGGACGGGCAATGAGATATGATGATGGCGTTCTTTCTCGGTTACGCAGCAATACAGTGACTCTTTTTACGCCATGGGGACCTCGGTATAGTTGGAAGAAAAGAGGAATCTTAATTACCGAAACGGATAAGGAGTTAGAGGTATTGAATTTTTTAAGAGACATGATTCATCGATGGAAAGATAACATGCCGCAGACGACATTTCGTTGGTTGTTCTTAGGCGCAGATCTCTATGGAACAGAGATTAATAATTTACCGACAGATGTTGTTGCAGGGTATTTCGAAGAGGTGAAGTGTGTATTGCAGAGCACCATCCCATTTGCAGAGTTCCGATTATGGTCATCGTTTAATGATGAGGCATCACCGTATCGAACAGTTGTACAAAATGATTTCGAAACGTTTGTTGATAGTAACTTATTAACTCGTGCTGAACATACCGCACGGATGTTAAAGACTGGAGGTGACCCTAGAGCATACCTTATAGAGCGTCTGTCTGAGGCAATGTTCATAGAAGAGACGTTTCATCCTGTAAAAATTTCATGTGTCGGAAGACAAAAGGATGTAAAAGTCGATTGGCAACTGCCTGTATTGTATTTTTTACCCGAATATCTTCATGCACCGTGGTTATGAAAGAAGGGGTATCGGTCACAAAGATCCGATACCCCTCTTATTTTTTTGTATAGTTGTTGTTACCATTGCAGTAAAAAAATACAGCGAAGGAAAGTATAAAACGAAAAAATAAATTATATTTAATAAAATAAAATATCTTTATGAATTATGATGAAATAATTAAAAATACGATAGACATGCATGTCCACGTTGGTCCGGAAATTATTCCGCGAAAGTTTACTATTCCTGGATTGATAAAATCGGAACAAGGGATGTTGAGAGGTGCGGTGGTAAAAAATCATTTTTTCCCGACCGTTGTTATGAATGAGCAAAAAGCAGATGATTTTATATTGATACATTCAGTGACGTTGAATCAGTACGTTGGAGGCTTTAATCCGTATGTCGTTGAATCGACTGCGGGATTAACGAATTGTCCTATTGTGGTGTGGTTCCCAACGATACATGCCGAAAATATTTTGCAAAATAGCGAATATGAAATACCAGTCGAATGGCTTGGTGGGGGAAAGATAAGAAATTATTGTTCTCGAAAAGCATCTGATATACAAGGTCTTTCAATTTTTGATGAGACTGGAGATATAAGACAAGCGGTAAAGAATGTTTTAGAAGTAATTAAGTCCAAAGACGCTATCCTTGCGACCGGACATATTTCATGGAGGGAGTCTGTGGCTCTTGCAACGTATGCGTTGGATGAAGTTAAGATAAATAAGATCATCATCACTCATCCGATTTATGGACATATTGCGATGCCGGTATCGGCGCAAAAAGATTTAACGAAAAAAGGTGTGTTTATAGAACATTGTTATTCAATGTACTCGATAGATAAAATTTTGATGAGAAACATTGCAGACCAGATTAAATATGTTGGTGCAGAACAGTGCATATTTTCCTCCGATGTTGGACAGGTATTTAGTGACGGCCCAAGCGAAGCTTTAAAGAAAAGTATTATATTGCTTGAGAAGGAAGGAATAACGGAAAAAGAGATTAAAAAGATGTTCGTAGGTAACACATCTTTGCTCATTTCTTAAATACTAAAGAAGTGGATGATATATCTTTTAAGGGATATTATGATTAAGATGTTTTGCGTAATATATGCAAACGATGTACAAAGTTTAAAGATATAAAGAACAATGGAAATTATTTCTATAAAAACAAGAATTATCCAACCCCCGAAAGATAATATTTTTGATGTCATAGACGAGTATTGTCCGACGTTACAAGAAAAAGATATTCTACTTGTAACGTCAAAGGTTATTGCTATACATCAAGGGCTTTGTATTAAGAAAGATTTAGTCGAGAACAAAGACGATCTCATTAAAAAAGAGGCAGATGCATTTATCCCGAGAAAGGAGTGTCCCAATGGGTACGCTATTTTAACAATAAAAAATAATACACTCATCCCATCTGCGGGAATCGACGAGAGCAACGCAAACGGTTACTATGTTTTGTGGCCGAAGAATCCGGAGTGGGAAGCAAAAAGAATTTGTACTTATTTAAAACAAAAGTTTTCTTTAAAAAAATTAGCTGTCATTATAACGGATAGCCATTCAACTCCGATGAGGTACGGTGTTATGGGAATATCTATAGGATTTTATGGTCTGGAACCATTAAACGATTATAGAGGGAAGGAAGATATATTTGGAAATATACTAAAAATATCACAAAGCAATGTTGTCGATGCCCTGGCAGCTATGGGGGTTTTATGTATGGGAGAAGGTGGAGAGCAAACACCGATAGTTATTATAAGAGGCCAAAAAGGAATTGAATTTACTATGCAAGATACCTATCAAGATTTATTGGTTCCTATCAAAGAAGATATTTACTATCCTTTGTTAAAAAATTTTTATAAAAAGAAGCAATAGCAAGCATTTACAAACAAAACCCATCAAGGTAATCTTTTCATCGGAGAGATGGCTGAGCGGTTGAAGGCGCCACACTCGAAATGTGGTGTGCTCGAAAGGGCACCGAGGGTTCGAATCCCTCTCTCTCCGCCAATTTACAATTTCAGAGTTTTCGGAAGTTTTACGCACCTGCGGTGCGGTCGCTTCGCCTGCGGGCGAGGCTGAAAGGGCTGATTTTACAACGATTTGCCACGCAGAGCGTGGCAAATCCTTTCAAATTACGCCTTTTGCGCGCGA
>JAZDFH010000070.1:0-20284 GCA_043808035.1 bacterium
ACATGATCAAGCTCTTGCGTGACTTCTACTCCTTTCGTCTCTTGTGTGCTCACCTTAACGGTAAGCATGAATATTCCACTCAACAAGGCTATGCTGACTGCAAATATCCCTACGTACATGATAAGCTCGATTAAGGTGAATGCTTGGTGTTTCTTAATCATTTAACAGGTGTAGTATAACATTACATTCCTTTTATTTCTACAATTTAATGCGTTATGGTAGTAAAAAGAGAAGCTTATAGCTTCTCTTTTCTCCCTTCAATAATCAAATTCCCAACGATGGTTGCATAACAGCCGTGCGTGATGTTTTCGTTACTCTTTTTTCTTCTGCAACAATTTGCGCCATTTTTCCTTCCGTAATATAGAATAACTCACTGTAAGCTTCATTCTCCAATCTTGTCTTACAGTTACCGATCCATCCATAGATGCGATAATACAACGAGGAAAAATAGTCGTACCCGAAACTGGTCGGAGTCCTCCTAAATCCTTCGATGACTGCATCCTTCATGTATGGTTTTACCGTTACCTTCAGTTTGGAATCGTTTTTGATAACTCTATTGATGAGTTTTATCCACTCATCTGATCCTTTGGATTGATCCGCTTGAGCTGCAGCAATATCTTGACGTAAATTCCACCACTCCATACGAAGTTTTGATGTATTCATAAATGTAAATATTAAATTATTAATGATCTATACTACAAACAGAAAATCACAAATTATAATTTCTGTCAAAAAAACGGAGCCATACGTACAGTAGAAGGAACAGAGGTGAATAATAGAGAGTTAAGATGGCGAGAAGATTCTTCTGACATTTCCCTCATATTGAAACGCCAGATCAATTCCGCAACTCTTTCAAATACAAAAAACTAATATCTATCCCTTTAGCCGTTTTTTTACTTCTGTTGCAAGTGACGAAAGCGGGACAAGCTCCTGAACGCCTGTTTCCATATCACGAACAATAATACTGCCTTCAAATGCTTCCTTTTGTCCAAAAATAAGCGCTATTGATGCTTGTTCTTTCGAAGCACGTTCCATTTGTGCTGAAAGTGAATCTTTGCCTAATGCTTCTAAAACACACACACTGTTTTTTCGCAGTTCTTCGATAAGTGAAAGGCTTTTACGTTTTGTCATCTCACCTACATGTACTAAAAAAACTTTTTGTTTAGGTTTGGTAGGTTTAAATCCCATCCCTTTAGCAAGTTCCAATGCCCGTTCAACACCAACCGAAGAACCAACCGCAGGAGTCGGTTTACCGCCAATCATTTTCCCAAGATAGTCATAGCGTCCACCTCCCGCAATAGCAGATTCTCCCTCCTCAATGAATATTTCGAAAACTGTCCGACTATAATAATCCAGTCCGCGAACGAGTTGGTTGTCTAATATATATGGCAATTGGAGTTCATCAAGATATTCGAGTACATGCTTAAAATGCGTTTTACACAATGTACATAAACTATCTACAAAGTTTGGCGCTTCTTTTTTAGCTTCTCCGCATTGACTGTTTTTACAGTCCAGCAACCGTAACGGATTAACTGACATTCGTCTTTCACAATCCTTACATACCTTTTGTCTTTTATAATAAGTAACAAGTCGTTGCATATACGTCTGACGACATGATTTACAACCAATGCTGTTAATATGGATAATGAGATCCTTGAGTTTGAGCTCCTCAAGGAATCTATAGGTGGTTAAAATAATTTGCGCATCATAAATCGCATCCGAATCCCCTCCTAAAATTTCAAGCCCGAACTGATAAAATTGCCGATACCTTCCTGCCTGCGGTCGTTCGTGTCGAAACATAGGACCGAAATAAAAAAGTTTAATCGGTTGCGGTAAACGATGCATCCCGTGCTGAAAATAACTTCTCATAACCGCTGCAGTCGCCTCTGGACGAAGTACTAAAGAATCACCTCCTTTTGTCTTTAAAGAAAACATCTCTTTTTCCACTATATCGGTTCCTTCACCAACGCCCCTCTCAAAGAGATCTTTTTGCTCTAAAATCGGCGTTTCTATCCTACTAAAATTATAACAATCAGTTATGCTATGTACCGCCTTTTCTATCCGTTCCCAATAGCTCCATGTTTCAGGGAGAATATCATGCATGCCACGAGGAGATTGAAATTGTTTTTTGTTTTCCACCTTATCCCCTTTTTTAGTACTGTCTTGTGTTGCCATATTTTTATAAATTTAACTTTCTTGCGAAAAAAGAGCAAATCGACTAAACGGCCAAAATCTGAAACGAACTACGCCTATTATTTCATTCGTTTTCAATGGACCCCAAATACGAGAATCTGAACTTGCCAAACGATTATCTCCCATCACAAAATATTCATCAGATGCTAATTGAAAATCAAAAGAACCCGGAATTACACGATTTTCTACAGAAAGGTAATCTTCTGTAATTCTTTCTCCATCAACAAAAACCGTACCGTTATCTATAATGATATGCTCTCCCGGTAGCCCGATTACACGTTTAATATAATACTCTGCTTCATTTCGTGGATTACGAAAGACAATGACTTCTTTTCTCTCTGGCAATCGAAAACGATATACCAACTCATCAACCACTAAAAAATCTTTATCAATAGATCCTCCGAAAAAAGTTGGTTCCATACTTGCACCATTGACGATAAACGGTTGTGCTATAAACTTATAAATCAATGTAATGGAAACAAATGAAATAATTATTATCTCAACTACTTCCCAAATCGGTAATAAAATCTTTTTCATATGAACACAAAATTGCACAGAGCGCTCCTTTTCTTTATTATAAACATATAGTTAAAAATATAATGAAGTTTTAATAAACATACATTTGATCCAAAGAAAATAATTATATAACTACTTACGTAACGCATTGTAATATATCACAATCATGGCTGCAAGCAAAAAACCTATCCAGTACATAATCGGTCTCGGCAATCCAGGAGAACAATATGTCCTTACATATCATAATGTTGGATTTCTTGCAGTAGATTTTCTCACAGAACAAAAAACCATCTATAATCAAATCCTTCATGAGACTTCCAGTCCTTGGCACGTACCATCGAATAAACATTTTACCTATACTGCTACAGAAACACATATCTTCATTAAGCCGCTTACGTTTATGAATCGATCAGGTATGGCAGTACAAGAAATTTTGAAATATTTTAATACAAATTTAGAAAATATTATCATCCTGCACGACGATTTTGATCTTCCGATAGGTACGTATCGAAAAACGGATTCTTCTGGCTCTGCAGGACATAAAGGCGTCACTTCAATTATTTCCGCCCTACACACGGAAGATTTCCATCGAATACGAATAGGGATACATCCAAATAAAGAGGAAGATAATTTAGCACGATTAAAAGCAGAAGAATACGTTCTGTGTTCAATTACAAGAACTCACCAAACACAACTTCTTTCAATTTTTAAAGAGATAAAAAAACATATTAACGTATTATCATAAATTGAATACGAAACGATACACGTCCATCCTCTTGCTCTGTAATGTCGTTTGAGAATAAAAATACATCTTTAAACGAGGATGAAGCAATAAGCTGATCTCTTAATAAAGATACAACATCTCTATTTGCCGCATCCCCTGTAACAACAATCGGCTTATCAGATGACACGAAGCCGACATCCGTAAACCGTAAAAGATTGCCAGTACTCCTACTGATTACGTCAAGAGTTTCGTTAATAGCACCCAACTGATCTTCACCACCTGTTGTCCGTTTAATTGCAAAGTTCAAACTAGAAACCGTTAATCGCAACATAAAAGAGAACCTTCCTTCTCTATTTGCCATAATACTTGAATACGGAAGATCCACTTTAACAAATCCATCAACACCTTGTACTTTCTTTTTGAAATCCAAAACATCCGCTTCTCGCCGAGCAGTTCCTTCTATGACCATTTCTTTTCCAACTCCTGAGAAAAGAATTTTGTCATATTGTACTGAACTGCCAGCTAACTCACTTAAAAGCTCAAATAATGGTGAAACCACATTGTCTTGACTTTTTGCTCTCTTCACTAATGCAACCATCTTATTAAATTCCTGTACTTCAGCACGAACAATCTCGGATGCCTGTGTCTCGGCACCACTAATGGTTATTACTGTTTTATTCACCTCACGAGCAAACGAACCAAGGGATAGATCAACGACAACAAAAAGTACGAGCATAAAACCTAATAAAACTCCAAATATATTTCTCCATCCGTTGATAAAACGAATAATTTGGTCTCTTTCAAATACTTTTTTTGCACTAACGGTCGTTAAACTAATTTCCATATCTTCCGACCGAGGGACAAGCCCCCGAAGAGCAGCGCCATGAGCGCCACAAACTTTTTGAGGAACCACAACTTCAATATCAATTTGAGGAAATTTCTCCTTTACAATATTATATAAACGCTTCCACAACGAAGGGGTAACAATAATAACATTATTAATTTGCTCCCCCCAATGTCCTACATAAAAATGCAACATCTTCCTTAATTCAGTCTCTATAACCGTTTGCAATTTATCAATAGTAATATTTTGCGAGCCTCCTTGAATCAAACTCCATGGATAAAAATAATCAAAATAAAGATATCCGTTTTTTGTTATTAATAGATCCAGTCCTTCGACACTCACATCAACAACGACATATGGTGCATCTTTTGCGAACATACCAATCGCCTGAATACTACGCACCAAACTGAGACTAGAAAATTCAACTGCTACAACACTATAGTCCGCTTCATGAAATGCAGTAACGATAGGGTCAACGATTTCTTTCGGCACAAATGCTCCGAGAATTTCAACTTGTTTTCTATTCCCTTCACTCTCTCCAATTACCTGCCACCCATAATACGATGTCTTAATATCAAGTGGAGAAATCATTTGTATATTTAACGCCGCCGCCTCATCAACACCTCGTACAGAAATATTCGGCACAGTAAATGTTTGTGCATAAACATCACTCACAGGTAAAGTGAGTACTACCTGCAAAATATCCTTCTTCCCTTTTAAGACTTCTGTATGAACAGTTTTTAAAGCTGCTATAAAATTCTCTCTATCCTTAACCTTCCCTGAAGCAACAATACCAGGCGGCAGACGTAACGATATGGAACGCTCTTTCCCCTTCCTGAATTCAAAATATCGAATCGTCGAATCTGTTATCGAAAGCCCCCCTACCGGTGACATCGGTTTCACAATCCTCATAACATGAGTACGAATCTTGGCTCTGATTCGATTAAAGTCGATCTTGTGTTTATCTTTTTCTTCCATATTGTTCACTTACAAAATAGTGTACCATGAGTAGTATCCTTTTACTTGTGAGCAATGATGTCTACAACGGCACTTCTCTAAATGATCTTATATTTATCTCGGCGGTAGACGCGTCAATCCCCACAATAACCTCCATCTTCTTTTCTCTCTGATTGACTCGGCCTACCGAATTGATGGTTACAATACCTCCCCCGCTATCTACAATATTAATATCAACGACTTTTGAATCAATGGTAAGTGTATATGAACGCGTACAACCGGATATCGAAGAACAATATCGCCCGATATAAATTAACGCATCTTGTGCCCCTGTCCGTGCCATCTCAAGTGCCTGTGATGAAAGTCTACGATTATATGCCGCACCATTCAAAAGAGCAGCTACTATAACTGCACCAACTGCTATTTCCATGACAATCGTTGCCATAATCAATACTGTTGGCAATGTTGCCGTTCCATTATATTTTTTTAGCCACATATCTCTTATAGTGTAACATTTTCTCTTTTAAAAAATGACTGTGGGTAAAAATTATTTTTCTTTTTTAAAAAAGAGCCATTTCCCAATCTCAATAGCACAAAGGTTAAAAATACAAACCGCAAATACGCCCAATACCCAAAATGCAGGCAATGCCACCGTGCCTAGCAACTTTTGCAACGGTGAGACATAGATTGCTGCAAACATAAGTATAAAACCTATTCCTACTCCTCCAATAAGATATTTATTAGAGAAAGGATTATATCGAATAATACTTTCTTCAAGATTGCGAACAGAAAAAGCAATGAACAATGTTGCCAGTCCAAAGGAAGCGAAGATAAATGTTCTTACTAACATCTCTTCGAACCCCGCTTTGCGTAAAATTACATACAATACGAAAAGAAATGCGCTGGAGGCAACACCGATGATCAGGATCAAAAACTTCATCTCTTGATCAAAAATACCATATTTAATCGTATGGTGAGGCTTCCTTTGTAACTCATTCCCTCCGTTCTCAAAAGCGAACGCAATCGCAGGGAAACTATCAGAAAAAAAATTTACCCATAAAATCTGCAATGCGTTTATCGGTATTGGGATACCAACGAGTAAAGAACCTCCTATTAAAATCAACTCATCTAAGGAATTTAATAGGAGATATACGATAACCTTTCTTATATTACTTAATGCTCGACGCCCTTCTTCAATCGCAGCAATGATTGTCTCAAAATCATCGTCAAGCATAACTAAATCTGCGGCTCCTTTTGCAACGTCAGTCCCTGAACCAACTGCAATACCAATATCGGCCGCCTTCAGAGCAGGAGCATCATTCACGCCATCTCCCGTCATTGCAACAACCTCTCCCATTTCTTGGTATAATCGAGCAATACGTAATTTGTCTTCCGGCGTGACACGGGCAAAGACAGATATGTGTTTTAATCGATTCTTAAGAGTACTATCATCCAATTTTTGAATATCCGTTCCAATCAGAACATCAGTATAGCCTTCTCCTAATATGCCAACTTCCTTACCAACAGCTTCGGCTGTCCCTGCGTGATCTCCTGTAGCGATAACTGTTCGAATCCCAGCCCGTTTCACTTTTTCTATGGTCGTCCTAATATTTGGTCTAACGGGATCACGAAATGCCAAAAGACCAAGAAATGTTTCATCTTGAGCTACACCAAGCACCCGATGTCCAGCAAGAGCTAATATGTCAACCTGTTTTAAAATGGCTTCCTTCTCCTCCTGCTCCAAATCGGTCTTCTCTATAATCCTTTCAGGTGCGCCAAGATAACTCCAAAACTTTTGCGAGCCATACCGAACATAATTCATACTGAACTTATCGAATGAATTGAACGGTTTCCTTTCTAATATTTCTATTTTATCGTTCGCTTCAGGATCAATGATCTCTTGAATATGAGATAAGAGAACCTTGGTCTTCGCTGCAGAGCGAACGATTCCCGCTTCGAGCGGGTTACCTATGATCCTCCATACATCAGGTTCATCTTCAGGATTTTCGACAACAACATCAGTATTCAAAAGTGCAAGTTCAAGAACTTTCTCCTTGCTCTTATTACTCACTATCTCCGTCAATTCCATTTTCGCTTGTGTCAACGTACCTGTTTTATCGGTGATGATCACCGTCGTACTACCAAGAGTCTCTGCAGCTAAAAGTTTTCGAACAACCCCCTTTCTCTTTGCTAATCGCTCAACACCGACAGCTAAAATGACAGTAAGCGCAACAGGCAAACCCTCCGGAACAGCCGCGACCGCAACAGCAACAGATATAAGAAACATATCGAAAGGGTTATAACCACTATAAAGACCTATCAGAAACAACAACAAAACCAATGTTCCTAATATATATAAAGCTTTTTTCGTAAACACAGCAATTGCACGTTGTAATGGTGTTTGTTGCCCCTTTTCATCAGCTACCAGCTCCGCTATCTTTCCAAGCTCTGTTCTCGATCCCGTCGCAGTTATAACCATAAGACCTGTCCCTCCTGTAACGAGTGTTCCTCCAAAAAGAACCGATTGTCGATCCGCTATCGGTGTATCGATAAGATCAGATCCAAAATTTTTTGTTTCAGGCAATGATTCTCCCGTCAGGATTGCTTCATCAACTGACAAATCATGTGCAACAATGACCTTTCCATCTGCGGGGATACGTGTCCCCTGTGTTACACGAATTATATCTCCAGGAACAATCTCTTCAGCGTCAATTTCACGTTCATGTCTTCCACGAATAACACGTACTCTTTCTTTAATGTATGATCTCAAACTGGCGAGAGCTGTTTCTGCCTTGTTCTCTTGATAAAAACCCAAAGATACATTGACGATAACCGCTGCCAAAATAAACAATGCATCTGTAATATCATGCATCTTAATCGTAATTCCTGTAGCAACGAGTAAAATTACAATAAGCGGATTCTTGAATTGATTTAAAAAAATACTCCACCGATTAATACGACTTTTTTGTGTAATGATATTTCTACCGAAAATATTCTGTCGAGCAATAACTTCATTTTCTTCGAGACCGTTCTTGCTCGTTTTCAATACATCGAATACTTCTTTAGGAGTACATGCCCATATAGGTTTTGTGTGGATTTTTTGTTGCAACATAAAATTTACTGTATTGTATTATATTTTCTTAATTATAGCAGCTATTTTATTTTTTTATGCATTATCTCGTACATACTCATATCGAAAAAAAATATACATCCCTTCCCTTTGAGATTTTTTATAGCTGATGTATACTATTCTATAGAATAGTAGTTTGCAAAATAAAAAAAACATATGCAAGCAGTTATTTTGGCAGCGGGAAAAGGCACCCGTATGCAACAATTAACCAAACAGATTCCCAAACCCATGATCTCTGTATATGAGAGGCCGCTTCTTGCTCATAAAATTGAGATGTTGCCTGACGCTATTACAGAGGTAATTATCATTATTGGATATCTCGGATATAAAATCATCGAATATTTCGGTTCATCATATGCAGGTAAATCCATTACATACGTTTATCAGGAGACATTAAATGGAACAGGTGGAGCGCTGCACTATGCGATAGATCTTCTACAAGATCCTTTTCTTGTTCTGATGGGAGATGACCTTTATCTCAAAAATGATTTAGAAAAATTACTGGAACATGAATTTGCCTTACTCGCATATGAGCATTCCGATCCTCGTCAATTCGGACTTGTCTCTATTGATAAAAATAATCATCTCATAGATGTATTGGAGAAACCGATCGAGCAAAAACCAGGGTTCATCAATACTGGAGCATATATGCTTACTCCCCGATTTTTTGAGTACTGCCCTGTACAAATCAATCAAAATGAATATGGTTTACCGCAAACGCTCGCGCATATCGGCAAAACAATTCCCGTACATGTCGTAAAAGCACAATCATGGCACCCCGTTACCTCACCTGAAGATATTTTTAAAGCAGGATACCTTTTACGTTCCTTTTTACAATAAAAAATTTTCTTTATTTATGAAAACCTAAATCAGCGGGATTAATGTCTCCTGATATATGTTCTATAATGCCACCATTTTTCTCAAACTGTTTTCTTAATTTAACAACTGTACATGAAAGTTCAACTGTATCTTTTGCTACTAATTTTGTTTTGATAAAACCCTTTGACCAATACGTAATAACCAGCGCACTATCACCAAATATTCTGTTCCGTTTTTTCTTAAGTGCAATTATAAGCGCGAATTGACACCCTAACAGTTCGCCATAATTATTCGTAGTGCCTTTCGGTAATCCATAATTACCATAGGCGTTAATTTCTTCTTTTTGTAAAATTGTCGACAATAAACTATTCCCTTTCTCATCAGTTACACGTACCTCGACTCCATTGCCACGGCCAGTCCCTGCATCGAAATAAATCCCTTCTTCCAAAGGAGAATATTTTTGTATATCGTACTGAGCCCCACAAGCAAGCCATTTCTCTGCTTCCTGAATAGATTGAAATCCCTTATATCGCGCTTTTACTCCCGAGACTTTTTTTTGACAAACCTCCCAACTCGCAATAACACCGTTTTCACCAGTATCTTCGATATAATATGCATATGCAATATTTTTCTTTGCCATTTCTTTTATATAATACTATCACGATTTTCTTGAACAAAAAGTAACAAAAAAATTGCACAGAGAGACAACCCTAAAGAAAAATAAAAGGGCACCACAACACCTACGTGTTCCCACAAAAGACCAGCGAACAGTGATGCTGGTAACGCAACTATTCCTGTCACCATCTGAAAACCTCCTAAAGCGCTCGCTCTATATTCTCGAGGAGCAAGCTCTGACACAAATGTTTTTTGCACCGGTTCAAGAGCGCCTCGATGTATACCGTATAAAATAAACGCAATAATGATAGATAACACACTCCTAAAAAAAATCAGAAGGGCACACACAAATACCCATAAAATAAACGAGAACAAAATAATCGGCTTTCTCCCAACATTATCCGCAAGTCTACCAAAAGGATATGAAAAAATAAAAGTGACAGCTGTAAATACTAAATATAGTATCGGAACAAATAAAGTCTTTATCCCTGCCACGTTGGCATAGATCAATAAAAACGAATAACTAAAAGAACCTAATGCAAAGATGGAACTTAGCAAAAGGAACAGTTTAAAATTATTGTTAAGATTTTTTAGTTTAATTCCTGCATAAAGTCGTTTTTCCTTCGGTTGTTTTTCTTTTATTAATAAAACAATCAACAATGCCCCAATTAATGAAGGTATAGATGCAATCATAAAAAGACGACGGTACCCTAAAAAATTCAATAGAAAAATCCCTACCACAATGCCACATACCGCACCAAAATTATCCATCGCTCGCAAAAAACCGAAATTACGTCCTCTATTCATATGTGTTGATTCATCTGCAATAATTGCATCTCTCGGCGCACCACGCATTTTTCCTGCCCTATCTAAAATTCGGAAAGGGATAAGCTGCTGCCACACACTAGTTACCGAATATCCAATACGAGAAAGAGATGCAAACAAATATCCTATCCATACAAAAACCTTTCGTTTCCGCATACGATCAGACATATATCCCGAAATTGCCTGCGATATAGAAACTATTGCATCACCAAGGCCATCGATAAAACCAAGAATAGCCATATTCGCACCTAAAATATTAACCACAAAGAGAGGCCATATAGGATATATCATATCCGATCCAAAATCATTCAAGAACGAGGCAAGTGCAAATATTCTTATTGTTTTTTTAGACTTTTTCTCTTCCACGTGTCTCTTTCGTTATCCTGTATTCATCAAATATCGACTATAAAATCTGTTACCCAAATACGATTTTTTCACACACAAAAATTCCGTTATAACACCATAGTCATATACTCTATGATAGAGTTAGTAACTCTTTGCAAACAACCAATCATGTTTTGCTTCCTCTCCTGTAATAAAACATTTTTTATTCTTAGGAATAGTATTCTCATTCTCATGAGGTAATACTCTCGAAACCATCAAAAATTTCTCTTTTAAAATTTTTTCCGATTCTTTTGTCTCTGACCAACTTGCTTCAAAGAAACCTACTTGATCCCGTATCTCATCACTGCTCTCGATTCTATGAATATGGGATTGAGCAAAATTTTTGGAATCCTTTAAAAGGGATTCATGAATGTTGTGTAAAATTCGTGGCAGAGTTTCTACAAATTCGTTTTGATTCATGACAATTTTCTCTCCAGTATCCCTGCGAAACATCGTCACCGTCTTACTTTGCATCTCTTTATCCCCAATCTCCAGTCGAATCGGAACCCCTTTGATCTCCCATTCATTAAATTTGTATCCCGGGGTGAAACCATCACGATCATCTATTTTGACTCGATATGATTGCAAAAGATCCTTCAATATAGAGGCGTATTGTAATACATTATTTTTATTGGAATCTTTGCATATCGTAACTATAACAATTTGAATAGGAGCAATATTCGGCGGCAATCGTAATCCATTATCATCACCATGAGTCATAATCACCGCGCCAATCGATCGCCAACTAAATCCCCAACTTGTTTGATGACAAAGATGACGTTCACCATCTTGACCAAGATACGTAACATTGAACACCTTTGCAAAATTAGTTCCTAAATAGTGGCTCGTTGCTCCTTGAATCGCTTTGCCATCCCTAACCATTATTTCAATTGTCGTAGTCATATCCGCCCCTGCAAATTTTTCCATCTCTGACTTTCTTCCTTTAAATACAGGTATCGCCATGAATCGATAGATGTCTTCATAAATATTTAGCATTTGCCTTACTTCTGTAATTGCTTCTTCTTTACTTGCAAACGCAGAATGCCCCTCCTGCCACAAAAATTCACTCCAACGCAAAAATGCTCTCGGTCTTTTTTCCCATCGAACAACATTGTTCCATTGGTTTAAACGAAGTGGCAAATCTCGATAGCTTTGAATCCATTTTGAATAGGTTTTATACATTGCAGTTTCACTGGTTGGTCGAATAGCTAATTTGTTCACCAATTCTTCACCGCCGCCATGTGTCACAACCGCAAGTTCGGGAGAAAATCCCTCAACATGATCCTTCTCTGCTTCTAAGTTCTCCATCGGCACGAAAATCGGAAAATAAACATTCTCTACTCCCGTTCCTTCTATCATAGTCGAAAGCTGTGTTTTGATAAGTTCCCATATCTTGTAACCATACGGTTTCACAATACCGCACCCCCTCACTTCAGATGTCTCAGCAAGGTCTGCCTCTCGTACAACATCTTGATACCATTGTGCAAAATCTTTACTTTGCGATGTAATTGTTTTTTTCATAAATTTTTTGTTTTTTCTTTTTGAAATCGCCAATGCTGTTTTTCAATATAGACGATCCTCCACCAATTTTTCCCTAACCGATATCCCCATGCTGCACCGGATATACCGATCGTATATCGTATCCACCACGGCAATACATAAAGCCAATTATGCGAATCAGACTGTAAATTTGCAAATTGATATTTCAAAGCAACCGGAATTAATAAAGTGCACACAATTAAAGCAAGCAGGAGCCCAAAAATAATAGTTAATATATAATAAACACCTTTCTTGATCTCTATCATTTCCATTGATGATAATAATGCTTTTTTATTATAACGCTTTATGGATAAAAAATCACTCGTTCGTTATCTTTTCTCTATCACTGACCTTTATCCTCTCTACTTGCCATAATTCAAGGGCAATCCAAGTCACTCGAAAACGCAACGCTTGACAATACATAAAATTATTGCCATGCTGTCAATACTATGACCGTTCATGAATTACAAACGGCATTAAAAAATTCTCAAACACTTGTTGCAAAAGCGTCTGCTTTTGCAGAACGAGCACACAACGGGCAAGAACGCAAATCAGGTGAACCGTATTTTATTCATTGTCTGGAAACAGCTAAAAATCTTGCATCATGGAATTTGGATGAAATAACTATTGCAGCTGGATTACTACATGATGTTGCAGAAGATACGAAATATACTTTGCAAGATATCGAAAACGAGTTTGGAAAAGAAATCGCCTTTCTTGTTGATGGTGTAACAAAGTTGGGACGGGTAAAATATCGAGGGAAAAAAGAACAGGCAGACAACTTGCGAAAATTTATATTGGCTATGGCCGAAGATCTACGTGTTGTGTTTATTAAACTTGCAGATCGGCTACATAATATAAAAACTCTCGGAGCTCTTCCACCACATAAACAAAAACGCATTGCGCGGGAGACATCTGAAATCTATGCCACCCTCGCCTACCGCCTCGGAATGCAAAAACTGAGCGGAGAGCTACAAGACTTCTCATTTCCATATGTCCACCCTGAAGAATATAAATGGCTTTTAAAAAACGTCAAGGATCGTTACGAAGAGCGAGAAAAATATCTACAAAAAATTGCGCCTCTTGTTAAAAAAACTCTTTTTGAAGGAAATATTAATCCATTATCAATCGACTTTCGTGCAAAACGATATGCCAGTCTTTATCACAAACTATTGCATTACGACATGGACATCGACAAAATTTATGATCTTGTCGCATTTCGCATAGTTCTCAAAACAGTCGAAGACTGTTACGCAGCGCTCGGTATTATCCATAAATTATGGACTCCTCTCCCCGGACGTATTAAAGACTATATTGCAATGCCAAAACCAAACGGCTATCGCAGTCTACACACAACCATTCTGTGCATCGACCATAAAATTGTAGAATTTCAAATAAGAACAAAAGAGATGCACGATGAAGCAGAAAACGGCATCGCCGCCCATTGGGCATACAAAAAAGCAAATAAGAAGAATGACAATAAAAAAATCGTTCAACAAGCTGACTCAACCGAAGTCATGTGGATTGAACAACTTCGATCGTGGCAGAAACAGTTTACCGATCCGGAAGAATTCATCGATTCTCTTAAAATTGATTTTTTTCGCGACCGTATTTTTGCCATTACACCCGATGGCGAAGTAATCGATCTTCCAAAAGATGCAACACCTGTAGATTTTGCGTATCAAATCCACAGCGAAATCGGTGATCAATGTGTTGGCGCAAGAGTCAATGGTAAAATTGTTCCTCTTGATTTTATATTGACCTCAAACGACATTGTAGAAATCATTACACAAAAAAATAAAAAACCTTCACAATCATGGCTTGAATTCGCTGTCACTGCCAGCGCGAAACAACATATCAGAAGTGCGCTAAAAAAAACACATGGGAAACATGCAAGCTTATTGGGAGAACGCTCGAAACAAGTAGAATTCAATATCGTCGCATACGACAAAATCGGCGTTTTAAAAGATATTTCAACCATTATCACCAGACTTCACGTAAATATGGTCAACGTCAATTCAAATCTATCTCCTCGTCAAGGAACACATTTCCACGTTATCCGTGTTACATGTGATACGAATGATAAAACAAAAGTTTGGAAAATCATGCTCAAGTTAAAAGCTCTCCCTGCAATCAAAGAAATTAATTATCGGTTTGTTTAAAAAAAGAACTCCTCGTGTCTTTTTTATATTTACTCCTCCATTTGTTTGAATAATTTTTGGAGAAGATTCTTGAACTCTTCAGAAGAATAAAAATTAATCGTAATTCGACCACTTTTCCCTGTCGAGGTTACAATATCAACTTTAGTACCAAGAAATTCTTCCAATTTTTCCTTCAACGCAAGTGCTTCCGGAGAAACTTTTACTGATGCAGCCACTTTTTCTTTCTGCTCTCCCAATCCTCCATCAGTTTCCAGCTTGATACGAGAACGAATCTCCCGAACACTCAAATTACTTTTTATAATATCATTGAACAATCTTCTTTGATCACTGATATTATTAATGGACAATAATAATCGAGCTTGACTTTCATTTAATTTTCCTTCACCTATAGCACCCTGAATCTCAGACGGAAGGTTCAGGAGTCTTAATGTGTTTGCGACAACCTCACGACTCTTTCCAAGCCGTACTGCAATTTCACGCTGCGTAAAATTAAATTCGTCTTGTAGCTGTGCAAACGCCCGAGCCATCTCAATGGAGTTAAGATCTTCACGCTGAATATTTTCCAGCACTGCAAGTTCCAGTCTCTCACGAGGCTGCGTCATTCGTCTGACGATAGCAGGTACTGTTCGTAATCCCGCAATCTTAGACGCCCGAAGACGCCGTTCTCCCGCAATAAGTTCATATTCAACACGCGTCCCACCATCAGTTTCTTGTTCTATTTTCGAGACGACAAGCGGTTGCAAAACACCGAACTCACGAATAGAAGCAGCAAGTTCATTCAATGCCCGTTCGTCAAAATTTTTTCTCGGCTGATTAGGATTTGGGAGAATTTGATCTATCTCTATATGGAATATCGCATTCTCAATCTTAGCCCGTTTTGCAGCCCGTATATCATCAGAAAAAAACTTCTCCGCAATAGCAATATGCTGTTCTTCTTGTGGCTCAACAAATGGAAACTTTTCCATTTTTTGTTCTTCGCGTTCCCTTCGCGGCGTAATTAACGACTCTAATCCTTTACCTAGCATCGTTGTTCATAATTATATTTTTTTCGTCGTCCTGTGGTGGTTCGTCCTCCCCATTTGACGCATGTGGGACCACAACATTAAAATTACCAAATTTTTTATGCTGTTCCTGTGGTTTATAGTGTTCCTCCATTTTAATCACTTCATTAGCAAGACGTCTATACGCAAGTGCTCCTGCAGATTTTGGGCTATATGTTAAAATTGTCTTGCCAAAACTTGGAGCCTCTGCGAGTGCGACATTACGCGGTATTTCGACATCGAATACACGATGAGGAAAATGTTCCCTTAGATTCTTCGCAACATCACGTGAGAGCCGTTCCCTTTTATCATACAACGTAATAACCGCACCTGATACCTTCAACGGATGCCGAAGATTATCATTAATGAGTGTAATCGTCTCAAGTAACTGACTCAACCCCTCTAAACCATAATATTCAGCCTGTACCGGAATTAGTACTTCATCTGAAGCAATCAATCCATTTAGAGTTAATAAACTCAAGGAAGGAGGTAAATCAATTAAAATATAATCATAACGATGCCGTATACGATTCAAAAACTTCCGAAGATAATATTCCCGCTCAGGTAGTTCAACCAACTCTATAAGTGCACCTGCTAATTCTTGTGATGAAGGAATAAATTCATAATTAAGAAGTGCTGTAGAACGAATCAATTCATCATGATGGGTGCCTCCAATAATACCATGATAAATATTACGTTTAAATTTTGCAGCATTTGAGAGTGCAGACGTTGCGTTACCTTGCGGGTCAAAATCAACCAAGAGTACCGAACGACCCGCAACAGACAAAAATGCGCCCATATTCACCGCTGTTGTCGTTTTCCCTACACCACCCTTTGCATTACAGATTGAGATGATTCTTGCCATATGTCTTATTGATTGTAACGAAAAAAACTCTCCTTCGCAATTAATTGTACTCGTCCATAACATATGGCAGTCCTGGATTGGTAATGTAGAGACATAATAGCGCAACGGGGACAAATAGTCCAAGGAGGCATGAGGAGGTTCCGTATTGTACCAAAGAAGATAGTCAATAAGCTTCTCGTTGAACGCAGTACTATCATCGCGCATCAATGCGCGATGATATACAAGGAACTCTTCCGAGAGAGTACGATTGAAACGTTCAATGAATGTATTAATTTTTTGTAGAATCTTGCGAAGATATAAATACTTCTATACACTTAAGGTCAGTTATAATACATAACTTGCCGCGGTGGCGGAATGGCAGACGCGAAGGACTCAAAATCCTTTGTCCGCAAGGGCTTGTGGGTTCGACTCCCACCCGCGGCACAAAAAAAGACACATACATAAGGGATATAATTTATCAGAAACGAAATTCGATGAACGAAGGAATTATAAAATAAAGAGCTGTCGTCACGACAGCTCTTTATTTTATCTTGCTTATTTCTTAAACCCGCTCATTTCTTTCGACTTCCTCATGGTAACGATAAACAAACCTCCGATGATGACGGCACCTCCTATCATACCCGCCCATGGAAGCCATGGTAACTTCTCGGTGAGACGGCTTTCATCTTTATCACATTCATCACCAAATCCATCGCCATCCGTATCCTTTTGTGTCCAATTCGGATGATCTGGACAATTATCTTTGATGTTAATAATACCATCCTTATCAAAATCATCACATGCATCACCGCGGTGATTTTCATCTATGTCTTCCTGCTTTGGATTGACACTGCGTACACAATTATCAAAAATATCAGCAATGCCGTCACCATCACTATCAGAAGGAATATAATCCGGATTTTTAACAAATGCTGCCGTAGCAACACGCTTTACATCTTCAGAAGTACGAAGATTTCCCGCTTCACCTGTCTCAACTGTAATAGAGCTGTCGGGATCGCCGTAAATAAAATATGTGTTCCCTGGGCGAGCTAAAAATCGAATCCCTGTTTCTCCCTCCGATTGTGGATCTTCCTGGACAAGACTCATTTCCTCTATAAGCAACGGTTGCGTATACCACAGACGAATATGCCACGATTTCCCCTGTGCCTTTGGGAAACGTACGATACTACCCTTCGGTGCTATTTTAGCAAGGGCAATCTTCGATGCCTCCATATCATCCACGGAAATTTCTATCTTGGTCGGCAAAGACACAAACGGAGATAGCTCAAAACGCACTCCCGAAGCAGAAACCGTTTCATTCGCAGTTAATATTATTTCCACCATATTTTCTTCCTCGGTAGAGAGAGAAAATTCAACAACACTTTCTTCTCTCCCATCAACAAGAGTAGATGCATCCTTTATTTCCCCTTCTACCAATGTCGATGCACTTATTGGTACTTCCTTACTTTTTCGAGAGTCAAACCAATACCACGCTTGAAATGATCCACTCTCTCGTTCAAAAACAGCAAACTCTCTATGAATTAATGTTGTGGAATCAACTGGCACCTCCAAAACCGTAGGCACCGATATATCCTCGGCAACTATAGTAGTAAGAACCCTAAAAGATGGAATCACCGTCTCTGCGGCTTTCGCTGACAAAACAAGTCCATATCCGCCCAATAAACAAAAAAATGTAGCACAAAATATAATTAATTTCTTATATGATTTCATGATATGATTATAGTATCTTCCTTCTTGTTCTCTTTCCGTAAAAAAATCGTACTAATCAAAAGTGATCCAATTAAAAGGAAAGTAAAAACTTTTCCGACCAAGTCCATATGCCAAATCTCAATGAATAAAAGATCAAGCACAACAAATCCGAATAATACTTCTCCTTCAAATTGAACTCCTCGTAACTTTTTGTTGATCCCCATAAAATAAAACACTATACCGAACACTGTATAGATAATGAGTGTAATCATACGAGCAGTCGTGTCATTTATAAGTACAGCGTGAATACTAAGCCACATCAGAATAAATACATAGATACTCCCCAGTCCGAAAAAGGGACGTACTACCCATAATGAGAGAGACTGATCAAAACGCTTTCGAGCACTATTAAAAAAGAACGCGAGTAGAAGCAATGTCAGAGCTAAAGTAAAAAGCACAAAAAAATCATCATGGAATATTCCATGCACCCATTCATATGAGAAAATACTTCCTATAGAAGATAAAACTGAAACTCCCAACAACAATCCCGTATAAGCGCCTAAACGATAGTTATCTAATACAACATATGCAGTTACAAGAGCTATAAGTCCAACCTCGACAGTATAAGCGATAATAAATGCAGGTCCTGAAAGCTCAAAGGCAGTCGCAGCGATAATCATTCCTGCCGCAACAGCGGCATACACATAAAATAAATTTCTTACTGTACTATTATGAAATAACGAAAAAGCTCCAATTGCAAAAACAAGAGCAATCCCTGTTGCAACCAAACTCTGCAGATGATCAGGAATAACAGTTACAATCCACAATAAAATAAAAAATGCATTTATTGCCGCGGTAAAAATATCCATTATACGCCCTTCTTTTGAAAACGCCATGGTTGAAAGGCCAACCCCGTAAAAAAGCATTCCAAATAAACACGCAAATAACATAGCCATAGCCATATCAGCTTTTAGTACTCCCGCCATAAAATACGGGGTACTATAGAAAAACGCCAAAATAAGCGATAGAAAAATAAGCACACGCCATCCCTTGACACTTGCCAACCAAATAATAGCGATAGAAATAATAAAAATGTATGAAAATAGACCGACAAAACTCGGATGAACCGTATTAGTAAGCAACGGGGCAACACCTCCCGCAAGAAGACCAATAACCCCAAGAGAAAGGTTATTATGCTTCCAACTTGCAAATCCAACAAAAACAGCAATAAGTGCAATCATCACCAACGCAGCAGTCGGAGTAAAAAAATTATATACTTCACGTGCCGCAAAAATTGTTAATAAAAACACCCCTGCACCAAGCCCCATAAGTACCGCCCCTTGTGCTCGATATTTATTCAAACGCCGATTCCCAAAAAGTAAAATTCCTATACCTCCAGCCATACCGAATGTTATTCGACCTATTGGACCAATCCAATTATTAAGAAACGCATATGTAGTCAACCAACCAAATCCCAACAAAATAAGAATCGCTCCCAATTTCATCGGCCAATCAACCGATAACCACCGAAAAAAGACTTCCACACTGCCTTGCTCTTGCTCCAATACACGAGTTACAGCTTCCGTAGGAGCCATTTCACTAAGCTGCGTACTGTCCAAAACTTCTGCCGGTCTATCCTGAGGACAAAGCTGTTTTTCAAGACGTAAAATACGATCATTGAGTTGATTACATTTCCTATAAAGGAAATAAATAAACAGACCTATAATAATACAAAGAAAAAAGTACATAAATTTATATATATTCTTAAAGACTATATAAATAGTATCAAAAAAGACATTTTTTTAAAATGTCTCCTGTTATCTTAAATATTTATATCTTCAATAGGACTTACGCACATCCCACCACGCAATAAATATGAGATAATGTATATATTACCAACGAAAATATTTCACATCTCATGCCGCGCACAAAATGTTCTTTAGAGCTCTACACAAAATTTTTGATTTCAAACCACAATCGAT
>JAZDFH010000071.1:0-2702 GCA_043808035.1 bacterium
TATGAATAAGAGCAATCCTCAGGAGCTTTGGGAATATGTGCTTTCCCAAGTTGAACTTTCCATTTCGCCGGCAAACTTCAACACATGGTTCTGCAGCAGTTTCATCTCAAAAATAGGAGATGACGGCGTGGTGTGCATCGGGGTTCCGAGCCAATTTTTTAAGGATTGGTATCTGAAGAAATTTCACACCTTGCTTCTTAAAATCATCAGAGATGTTTCCTATGAATTCAGGAATATCGAGTATCTTATTCTGAAAGATGAAAGGAAGAAAACCCAGAAAGAAACAAGGAATATTAGCGGTGCGATGGAACTTCCTTTAAGCGATTTTTATATAAATAAAAGCGATAATTTAAACCCGCGATACACTTTTGATACATTCATTATCGGCTCTTTCAATATGCTCGCTTACACCGCTGCACAAGCGACTTTGCAGAGGCCCGGGATCACATACAATCCTCTTTTTGTTTATGGAGACACCGGTCGAGGGAAGACGCATTTGGTGCAAGCAATCGGAAATCAGTTTAAAAAACAATACCCTGGGCGCAAAGTTTTTTACCTTACATCTGAAAAGTTTGCTGTTGATTACACTGACTCCGTTCAAGACGGTTCTGCAAACCGTTTTAAAGATAAATATCGTCAATACGATCTTCTTATTATGGACGATGTTCAATTCCTTTCTAAAAAAGATAAGACACAGGAAGAATTGTTCCATCTTTTCAATACTCTCCACGACACTAATAAGCAGATTATTTTTTCTTCAGATCGAGCTCCGGCGCTCATTCCAGATATTGCGGAGCGCCTTAAGGGAAGATTGGCCAGCGGAATGGCCGTAGATATTGGGGAACCGGATCCGGAGTCGCGAATGGCAATTGTCCGTAAAAAATCGGCTTTGCACGGTTTTATGCTCTCGGATGAGGTTGTGGAATATGTTGCCACATCTCTAACTGGATCAATAAGAGAATTGGAAGGAATGATAAATAGTATTATTTGTCATGCACAAGTGAAGGGGTCTTCTCCAGATATAGCTGAAGTCCGCCAATCGCTCCGTTCTTTCACACGACCGCAAAAAAACATATCGGTTAAGAATGTCGTTGATAAAGTTGCTGAATTTTATGGAATCGATGGGGAAAGTATTTACGAGAAGACCAGGAGAAGGGAGGTGGTGAGGCCTAGACAAATTATTATGTATATCCTCAGGGAGGATTTTAATATTTCATATCCAACGATAGGTACAAAACTTGGCGGAAGAGACCACACTACAGTTATCCACTCTTGCGAAAAAATAAAACGAGAGATAGGTGTGGATACCACACTTTCGAAGGAGATCCAAAGTATTCGCACATTACTCGTGTGAAAGTAGTACAATGTATATAAACATGTTATATAAAAAATATAATGTAAAAATATACATGTAATACGCCACATTTTCAGTTTATGCACTTATCAACAGAGTTAATAATCCTAGTATGCATATTTCGATAAATAAAAAAATATTCTATGAAGCGGTGCATACCGCATCTAGATTTTCAGAACGGAAAAGCTCTTCATTGCCAGCCCTTTCTTCGATTCTAATTTTATCCGGAGATGAAGGCATAAAAATGAGAGCGACAAACCTTGAGACAGGCATTGATTTGAAAATCGAAGGAAAATGCATAAATGACGGTGTTGTGGCAATTCCGGCTGCTCTCCTACAACAAATAGCAAATTCATTCAATTCAGAAGGAGATATAACTCTTGAACAAACAGGTGATGTTATTTCATTAAAAAGCGGAACTGGGAAAAGTACCATAAAAACTGTCTTATATGATGATTTCCCGTCAATTCCTTTTCCTGAAAATCCAAAAAATAGAGTGGTACTCCAAGGAGTTCTCCTTAAAACACTTTTTACATTGGTTTCATCTTGCGCTTCACCATCGACAATAAGGCCTGAATTATCTAGCGTTCATATGTCAATTGAAGGAGGAATGTTAACTGCAGTCGCAACTGATTCATTTCGTCTCGCTGAAAAAAAAGTTCCGTTGGTGAATAAAAGTATGCAAGGTAAATTTCTTATCCCAGCAAAAAACGCTCTTGATATAGCGCAAGCTCTTCCAGATGAAGAGACAATTGTTTCATTCGATGAACACCATGCGGCGTTCGTAAGCACGAAAAGCATGATTGTTTCGCGTTTGACCAACGCAACATATCCTGACTACAGGCAGATTATTCCTAAAGAATTTGTGGTAGAAGCTGTTGTTTTAAGGAAGGACTTTGAAAATGCGTTAAAACAAACAACAATATTTTCCGATTCATTCCAAAAAATTCGACTGAGTTTTGATCCAAAAAAGAATCAACTTTCTTTCTTCGCAAGAAATGCAGACATAGGAGAATCTTCTGAAACAATTTCCGCAAATGTATCAGGAACAGCATTGGACATTTCGTTCAATCACAAATATCTTTCCTCAATTTTTTCCCTAACTTCGGCAGAAAGCATTTCTCTTCTCGCCGCCGGCATCGGCCGCCCGCTCATCATGAAAGGAGTAGGCGACACCTCGCTTCTATATCTTGTCTCTCCGATGAACCAATAACTGAATTGTGGTATAATATAGTTATGATATGTCCCCCGTCAGTAAAATCAGCTCTATGGTCGTATGATGTTCCGGCACTCGATCTTGAAAAAAACAAAATACTCATCATTACAAATGTCTTGAATTACGGTACCA
>JAZDFH010000072.1:0-20495 GCA_043808035.1 bacterium
CACTCGTAATGTGATTATCGTTCATTGTTATTGTCATTAATACTCATGGTATGATAATCACCCAGCAAAAAGGAGCTTTCAGCTCCTTTTTGTGTTGGAATGGGTTTTTATTTCAGGCTACTTGTGTGTTGGACAAGACTACGGCTTTCAAATTGTGATAATATTTCTTGTTCTTTTTGTTTTTCGAGATCTTCCATCTTTTATGTGTTATTAGGTCTATTATTACTAATAATACCTCTTTTTCCTCCCTAAGTCTTCACCTTTTCCTCTTCCTTAGTCCTAGAGAAATTTTGATTTTTCTTTGCCCTCGGTAGGAAAGTCTCACTGCTCACAGAGAAACTCCCTCCGCTAGCTGGCGGATCCCCGACCCCTTTCCCGTTCGATTCCTACCTCAGGCAATAAAAAAGGAACCTAACGATTCCTTTTTTATGTGTGCCCCCGGTAGGAATCGAACCTACGTTTTGAGTTCCGCAAACTCATGTCCTATCCGTTGAACGACGAGGGCAAATATGATTTTGTTCTATTGTTTATATTATCGTTGCGGTTGCAAACTTATGTCTCCCGCCCGAACGTGCCATTCGGTACGGGCAAGCCCGCCCGAACGACTGATACGTTCATTCGGGCAAGCATCCACTGAACGACGGGGGGACAAGTATCAAATACAACAATTATAAATATATCTCCGATTTTTATCGGAGCTTCGGGGGACAAGCGATGTTTAGTAATAGCTACTTATCCTTCAAAGTTCTGATACAAATCTATCGGAATCAATCTTTTTATACAATACTAGAGCCCAAGGAGACGCGCAAGTATTTCCATAAATGATTCTTCATAGTGTACCTCTTTCATACTGGTACGCAAGCAGGTTTGTATAATTTTGGGGTGCGTAACAATAATGCGTGGTGGGGCAATGGCAAAAGTATTTTCTTTCGGGTGGAGAATGAGATAGGCTGTCTCGTCATCTCGTTCCAGTAGAGAGAATGCCTGAATATCCGCTAAAAGCCATTTCTTTTTATCGAATGTAATAGTTTTTTCCTCTATGACAAAGGGGACTGTACGGGGGATACGGCTATCTGCTAGTACGAGTGCTAGAGCGGCAATCCCTAAAAAAGCGATAAATGCATAATTACCGGTTAGCCATGCGAAAATAGCCATTAACCCTCCAATAATACCCGTACTTATGTGCCAACGTATTGAACGGGTATGTTTCTCAAATTCAGGAACTTGGATTTTGATTGGTTGCATAAAGACTTTTCTTCATGTTGAGTGCGGCAATACAGGTAAAGATGATGGTGTATAAAATGGTGGATAAGAATGGTATCGGAATGTTAATGGAGAGTAGTGCGAAAAATCCGGAGATGATTAAGGGAAGTGTAATAAGGTGTATTCCAAGTTGATATGCTTTCCCGTAAGAAATATGGATTTTTTTAATCTTCGCGATAATCATCAGAATGAGCGCCCACGGAAGCAGAAGGGCTAACATTGTCTGTAGAAAAATAATTGCAACAAGGAAGAACAGTAATATGGCGATAAATGGTATGACAACGAAATAGGGACTTATTTTATTACTCCATGACTTAATAAGGGAATAATTGATTGTTATAGCGGGTAAAACTTTAAGTGAGATTTTTGAGATGATTCCATTGTCATTGTAATATGCCAGTGTTTTTTGATTGAGAACAAAAAGCGAATGGTGTGCGGTAAAGGAATCAGTATTAAAGTCTTCCTTCGTTTGTATAGCTAAAAGATTTTTGACAGGGGCGGCTGTATCTTGAATGTTTTTTATATTTTTCATTCCTTCCTGAATTGGTATGTAATAAGGTTCTTCAACGCCTTCTGTCGACGCTATGCCTCCTTTGAACGTTATTTCGAGTCCCGCAGGATATGACTCTTCTATTTTTGTTTGTACGGTGTTCAGAAAGCCGCTTAAGCTTGGAATAAAAAAAATGGAAAAAAATACTGTTGCCATTAAAGCAAGGACAGACGTTAAGATAAGATTATATTTGAATGAATAGGAAAGAGGTTTTTTAAAAAGATCCTTATAAAATATCGGATCATAGATGCTTGAACGGATTGTACGTAAAAAACGTTTCATATGTATACCAGTATACACCAGGTATGCGTTCTTTTAAAACTATTTAAACGTGAAACAAAATGTTGGGTTTTGTGAAGTTTTCCATGGGGTTTCAAACGATCCTCCTATATTCATATGACTACTGCCGACAGAATATATGCATGCCTGTGAAGCAACGTATTCCAGTGGGATTTTTATTGGAGAGAAGGGATCGGTTGGTACGTACTCGATAATAGGATCCAGTGTTTCAGGTAAGAAGCCTTTTTGATTATAGTATGCTCGTAAAGCCAAAATTGTTTGTGTCGCGGCTGTCGAAAGTTCCATATTACACGAGGTAAGATGATCTGCTGTTGCTGAACCGAGAACGGAACGACTAAGAAACGTTTTCCCAACGCTGTTTTCTGTAAGGAGAGGATGGATGAAAACAACATCGAAAGTAGATTCTATTTTACCATTGAAGATGGCGATGCCACATTCCTCACGAACGCGATTCATTGCATCTCGAAATGACTGCGCAAGGAGACGCTGTGTTTTGTGCGGTTTATAGTGGAAAGAAGAAAGATTATCGTGGTTTGTTTGTATTTCACCAAAGAGGGCAAATGGGGAAGAATAATTTTCTTTTGTTTCGAAGACGGTTGGAGAAAAATCATCTAATGCTTTTTTAATTATAAGATATTCTTCATTAAGAGTTCTTAATAATCCCAAGCTTGTATCACTATATGCTCCAAGTTTTTGGGCGTATCTTTGTAAATCTTGAGTAGGTAGCTTTGAAGTTTGTGTTAGATCTCGTATTAGTGCGAGTCCTGTCTCTCTCACGGTGCCGCCGAAGGCATGCTCAACTTTTGAATTGCGAGACATTTCGATTAGGTAACCGATACGAACGATTCGAAATGCTTCTTCAAGGGCAAGGGAGTCTTCTCCTTTATTGGCATGTGATCGAGCATTTATCTCTGCTACATGAATAACTGAAAATGTTGAAAGAAAGTCGATGTCGGAAACATGATGAGGGTTAGAGGGATCGCTGTACATCGGTATCTGAAATCGTCCTTTTTCGCTTGCCGCTTCAAAGAAAGACAATGTCAACTTATTTTGCGCAAGAATCATATCGACAAAAGATTGATCCCATACTTCTCCGCGAGCATGTTCTTGTAATGTTGGTAACATTTCTTCGGGGATAGATAAAATTTTATGCGCTTTTTGCAGATCAAAAAAAGCATTCTCTTCGTCGGATATTTGTACCACTGTCATTTGTAAGTCTCGATCATTATGTGGTGCCTCATCGAGCCAGAAAGCGTTACTGCCGTATACATATATACACGTGGCGATAAAGGGGATCCCTAAAACACAAAAAAGGGTAAGGAGTATTTTTTCTGACAATGATTGATTTGATGGTTTAGATTGTATGTGCCGAACATCACGGTAAATATGTGATCCTGTAATCAGTATGAATGGAATGAGAAATGTATCGGTGAGAATAAGTGAGATGACGCTTGCAGTCATAATATCCCAATGGAAAATGAATACTATTCCTTGCAGTGTTTTGATAGCGGCGAAATAAAGGGCGGATAAGACGAGATAACGAATAGTGATGTACCACAACATATTCATAGAGAGAGCCCTGCTTTTTAAAAGCGCTTGCAGCCCGTTTTGTTTTTCGAATGCAACGATATAGATGGAAAAGCTTAAGACGATAAAAAGCAGGATTCCGGGGATGATAAAAAATAAAGATGCTCCCACAACAGTGGTGCATAATAAAAAGAATGTAAGCCAGTAATCAAAGAAATTTTCTGTTCCGACACGAAGGGCATGAGCGATCCCTTGTTGGTATCTGATAAGCGTAAACCATGCCGGCCAATGGAGAATCCATGCAATTAAATAGGCGAGCAGCAAGGCGTAATAAAATGGGGCTAAAGAATTACCAAGATGAAGCTGTGGGAACGATGAAGATAGCATGAGTGACAAAATAGCGGGGAAGAGTCCGATGCATACGAATGCAAAAAAATTATGAAAATACGTTGCTAAACTTTTTTTCAATAATTCAATCACCGAAGATAATGTAGAAATTTTTTTTTCTTGTTTTTTGTGAGATACCATTTTATATGTTTAAGTATACCAAAAAAATAGATATTCTACGTGGATACCTGTTCTTAATAACCTAAAAGTTATTTTTTGCCGAATATTTTTTTCCACCACGGTGTGGAACAGAGATTATTTGTTTGAGTTGGTGTTTTTTTATTTTCCACATTTTGTTTCGGTTGCAATAAAGTCACTAAACGATTTTTTTCGTTTTCTACAACTGCTCCATCGTATTCTGCATTATGTGCATGTGCTTCCATATAACGTGGTTGTTTTTGATCAAGATGGAGATTCAGTATTACATAATTTTCTTTTTGTTCAGGATAAATATGGAACCGTGGATAGTGAATGCCTTGTAATGTACGGACAAAACTTTCGGTACGGGTCTTGCGATCAAGAATTTTTATATATCCCGCGGTACGTGTAAGGAATCGAGATGCTTCATTGTATGACAGAAGAGGAGAAATTATTTTCATGAATTTTTAATTAATTTGTTTCCATCCAAGCGTGAATAGTTTTCCGATATTACGCGTATCGGTCTGGACCATAAAATAATAACTCGTTGGGCATGTACTGCAAGCTTGGCATACCATTGTATCGGAAGACAATTTTGTAACGTTTTCAATTTGTATTGAATATTGTGTGGCATAAAATGTGGTAATGAGTTCAATCTCGGTTGGTGCTTTTACAAACAAAACGAGATTCTTTTTATACCATGTTGCCCATGGTGTCTCCTCGCATTGCATTGGTTGGAAAAAAAGAGAAACGGTATTATAGTGTGGCTTTTCTTCGTTTTGCGGTGTTGCGGAGGAACAAAGTATATCGACGATTTGCCATTCTGTATTTGTTTTTCGCAGTAATACGGGAAGGATGCGCGTACTACTCTCGAATGTTTGCTCAACAAACAGCGTTGCGGTGTTGTCAGTTATTGATACTTCTTCTATAAGAAACGAAATAGGCTTTTCATGCGTGCATAAAATGGAGTTTATCGATGCATCGGTATCGAGCTGCGTGGTAATTTTTACTTTATAATCATCGCTTAATTCAGCGCGATTGGTATATGTTTGTATATCGACGGTGTCGTTGTACCACGTAAAAAATGATTCAACAATATCTTTTGGTGTTTTTTCTTCGTGCACTATATTGGGTTGAGTAGGCAGACTATGATTGTCGCATGGGGTAGTAGGCATGAGATCTGCGGGATTGCCATGCTTCTCCCATGTACCGTTTACACAAATCCATGAATCCTCATTACCGGAAAGAAGACGAAGTATTGTAATACAACCTAAAAGCAAGACCAATACGATAACAACACCATAAAATACTTTTTTCATATTTACCTCCATTACTTTTACTTTACGCATTACATGAAAGACAGGCAAACAATTACTCGATCCATTGTAAAAAAATCCGATCAGCAAATCCTCCCCGTGTGTTTTTTCTTTTTGTTTTCATGTCTGCGATTGTGTTCGTATCAAGACCGAAAGCGATTATCAATGTATCCAAAACCTCTAAGACATCGCCGATTTCTTTCATCATTTCATGAGGTGATCCCCCCGCGTCTCGTACCTCGATAGCTTCTTCTATGAGTTTGTCGAGTAATGCTATGATGTATTCCTTTTGGTTAAGACGGAAAGTAACAGGCGTTTTTTCTTCTTGTTTTATGATATCGGGTATTTTATCACGTACTAATTTATTGGTAACTTGGATGGAAGGCAATGTTTCGGTATTTGTAAAAATCGTTTTTACCGCTTGTTCATACACTTCAAAGAATGTTTTTGCTAATGAATTATGTAATCGTGTTCGTATAATAATAGCTATTTCTTTATAAAACCATGCTATTTCTTTCTTTGGAGCATTAAAGTATATCCATAATTGTTCTTTTTGTTCAGCGTATGCGTCTATAGTGGACAGTAAATTGTGGATTTTGTCTGCTGCGCTTACCATAAGTGCCGCTTCGTCTGCCGTTTCCAAATTGCGAATATATTTTGTTTTTCGTTCTTTCCATGTCGCTCGTTCATCGATTCTATCTCGAGGGTTTTTATCTTCACTGACCGTTTGTACGATTGTCGCCACCGATTCTCCGAAATCTTCCCGCAGTTGTGCAAGAGAGTAATTAATAACATCTTCTAAAACATCATGTAATATGCCGGCAGTAATGATATTTTCATCATGTGTATGGTCCGCGAGGATTAATGCAACTGCAAATGGATGTGTAATAAATGGAGAACCATCTCCTTTCCTCACTTGATTTTTATGCAAGATGCTTGCTGTTTGTATTGCTTTATAGATAGAAGCGGTAAGTTCCATTATGTGTATTGTAATGCAAAACGATCAGTATCGGCAAAAACAGTATATTTTATTATGATGGGCAATGATATTTCGGTAGTTTTATAAAATACTTCTTGGCAGTAAGAAAATATAAATACCACTTACAAAACAGAGTGCACTCATGGTGATAAACATGGTATTGAATCCAAAAAAAGTGACCAAGAGTCCACCTGAAACCGCACCAATCGCCGCGGTCAAATAATGGATTGCTTCCCATGCCCCCCAGTCTCTTCCATGGATATCAAGATGTTTTGAATAGATTGAATCAAATGTTGGAGCGTATATCGCTTCACCAAGTCCAATGATGACTTGGACAATAAGCAGTGTAAATATGGAATTAACTACTATATATCCAAGGAAGCCGATGCCGATAATTCCATAGCCAATAATAAGAATAATCTCGTTTTCTTTAATTTTATCGCTGTATTTCCCAGAGATAAAAGCGGTGGCGCCTGCAGCAAGCGCGAAGATGCCGAATGCATAGCTTGCGTCTAATAAATTTCCTCCGATTTTGTCCACAAAAATGGCGTAGATTGGACCAAGCATTGCTCCTGCAACAAGGATTAATCCGTTTGTTGCGAGAAGTATGGTAATTGCTTTATTAAGAGGGTTCTTCATATTGTGCAAACGAAGGCATAGAGATTGTGATAGCTTATGGCGTTTATAAATATAGTATCATGTTGTATGTTCCGTGAATACAGAAAATATCTTTATGTAAGAAGTTTTACAAAGACACCCTTTGAAACAATCATCCTATTTTTCGCTTGTTCATAAATGAGGGAGTTTGTTGAATCCATAATCTCGTCGGTTACCTCAACCCCTCGATGAGCGGGGAGACAGTGCATGAATACGGCATCCGGGTGTGCGTGTGAAAATAATGTTTTGTTAATTTGATATCCTTCAAAATGGCGCATTTTTTCTTCATAGATTTTTTCTTCTCCCATAGAGATAAAGGTGTCTGTGTATATGACGTGTGCGTTAGAGACGGCTTTCAATGGATCTGTCGTGAATAAAATACTGTCACCGGACTCTTCGGCTAATTTTTTGAAATAGCTTTGACTTTCAGAGGAGAAAAAATATGCTTCAGGTCCGGCGAATCGTACATCATAACCAAATTTTAAAAGGATCTCTAAAAAAGAAAAAGCAACGTTATTTGCGTCTCCAACGAACGCGGCTGATATTTTGGTAGTCCCAAATTTTTCTTGTATCGTAAGCAAATCCGCAAGTGCTTGCATGGGATGATGTTTATCGCACAGTGCGTTAACTATCGGAATAGGCGAGAAAGTGGACATATCACACAAGGTTTGGTGAGAGAAAACACGGGCGAAAATAGCATCACACCATTGCGCAACATTTTGTACCGTATCTTTTAACGATTCCCTGTTAAAAAAGTTCGAAGGTTCAATGTGGATAACGTTTCCTCCTAAATGGTTGATAGCTGCTTCTGTACCTACTTTTGTTCGGAGCGACGGTTTTTCGAATGCAAAAAGTATATTTTTGTGTTTAAGAATATCACAGGGAATTGTATGCATTCGTTTACTTAAATCCAATATGTTTTCGATATCTTTTTTTGTCAGTTCAGTAATGGTTAATAATGTACTCATATGAAATATAATTTTTTTATTACAGAAACAAAAAAACAGTATAAATGATTTTTTAAAAAAAACAAAACCAAGACAAAAAAATATGATTGCCGGTTATTTTATTCGATACGTATATAATACCATGAAAAATCTTTTTAATTGCAACAGGATATTGATTTCCATGGTGTAAAGTTTTTTAACAATGAGTAAAAAAAGTTATCATTTCGGCTTAAAAAAAGATGTATGTTTATTCAAAAAGTTTATTGTATTAGTAAGGCGTTATGATATAGTTTTGATACAATCGTTCTTTAACCAGGAGGTGCAAAATGAGAATTTTGTTCGTTTATCCGAAGTATCCGAAGACATTTTGGAGTTTTTATTATGTACTGAAGTTTCTTAGAAAGAAAGCGTCTTTACCACCATTAGGGTTGTTGACTGTGGCGGCAATGCTTCCCAATGAATGGGAGAAAAGATTAGTGGATGCGAATGTACGTGACCTTACTGACGAAGATATCGCATGGGCGGATATGGTATTTATCGGTGCCATGATCGTGCAACAGGAGGATGCACGAGATGTTATTGCACGTGCGCATGCACAAGGGAAAAAGGTAGTCGCAGGTGGGCCTCTTTTTACATCGCAATCGGAGCAGTTTCAGGATGTAGATCATCTTATATTGGGAGAAGTGGAGAATATTTTGCCAATTTTTGTGCAAGATATAATAGCGGGGAAAGCGAAGGATAGATATTCTTCGCAAGAAAGGCCCGATATTACCAAGACCCCTATCCCGTTGTGGAAGCTTATCAAGATGCGAGATTATGTGACCATGCCCGTACAATATTCAAGAGGGTGTCCTTTCGACTGCGAATTTTGTGACATTGTTATCTTAAACGGCCGTATTCCTCGCACAAAAACGGCACAGCAATTGATTAATGAAATGGAAGCATTGTATCGAGCTGGCTGGAGGGGATCGGTATTTATTGTTGATGACAATTTTATTGGCAATAAAGTTAAACTCAAAAAGGTACTACCATATCTTATTGAATGGCAAAAACAGCATAAGTATCCTTTTTCGTTATTTACGGAAGCGAGCGTCAATCTAGCAAGTGATACAGAACTTTTGCAGATGATGATGGAGGCAAATTTTTATAAGGTCTTTTTGGGGATTGAAACTCCTTCGGTTGAAAGTCTTAACGAATGTGGTAAATATCAAAATACAACCATTGATCTTGCGGAAGCGGTAAGAATTATTCAACGGTATGGCATGCAGGTGATGGGGGGATTTATTGTTGGATTTGATAATGATACGGAAAGCGTGTTCGAAGCACAGATTAGGTTCATCCAACAAGTTGGTATTGTGACAGCAATGGTAGGTATGTTGAATGCTTTACCTGGGACGCGACTTTGGCATCGATTAAACCGTGAAGGAAGATTGCAACAAGTCACCAGCGGAGAAAATACCGATGGGAGCATAAACTTTATTCCCATAATGGGTGAGACAAATTTGAAGGAAGGATACAAAAAAATTTTGGAAACGATTTATTCTCCTAAGAAGTATTACGAAAGGATTAGTATTCTTATCAAGAATTACAATCCTACGGCGAAAGGGAGATTGACCAAAACAGACCTGTATGCTTTTTTTCGTAGTACGTGGAGGATAGGCGTTTTCTCTAGGGCACGATTTTTGTATTGGAAACTTCTTGCTAAGACTTTGATTTTTAAGAAGAAAGCGTTGCCAATGGCGATTGAGCTTGCTATTATTGGTCGGCATTTCGAATTGGTTGCGCAACGAATCGTAAAATCAAAAGGACCTGTTTTATAAATGAACAGGATTTTCCTTACGTGAAACGGCATATGTTCAGTATATATATGCAGCACTTTTGATTCGTAGTCTGTTCTTTCTCGTGTAATTTTTATGGCAGATGACCATTATGGTTCAATGCCGTTATTGCGCGCAAAATATGACAGAGAGCTGCCCCATGAAACTATGGCGCAGCTCTTTTTAATGCAAGAAATTTGTTATTTGATATGCGTACTAATAATAGATTTGATACTATTAATCGGTATTGCAAATCCGATGTTTTCTGCGCTTGCCATTGCAACGTTAATCCCGATAACTTCTCCCTTCAGATTTACTAATGGTCCGCCGGAATTCCCCAGGTTAATTGCTGCGTCAGTCTGAATGACTCCTTGTAATTTTTCAGAAGTATATCCGCTTGTTGCTGCTTCTAAATCACGGTTTAAGCCGGATATGATGCCAACTGATACAGAGTTGCTATATTCACCCAGTGCGTTACCGACTGCAAAAACAGATTGCCCAAGTTTTAAGGTATCAGAGTCACCGAGTTTTATAGCAGGGTAGTCATTGCCGGTAATTTTCAAAATGGCAATGTCGATATCATTATCTATATACACTACTTCAGCGGGTTTTTGTGTGCCGTCAATCAAAAGGGCCGTATATCGTGCATTTGTATCATCAACGACATGACGGTTTGTCATAATATATCCGTTTTTGTTAACGATAAATCCGGTGCCTGCGCCGACTTTTTTTTCAGTTGTTCCTTTTTGTTTGTATTGCGGAATACGAACCCCGAAATCTTTAAAAAATGGATCATCCCTGAATGGATTAATGTATACCACTTCTAATTGCGGTACGTCTTTGGTTATAACAATGGACACTACAGATGGCGTAATTGTGTTTACCGCATGTGTTAGCAATTCTTCTTGCGATTCTTGTTTAATCACTTCATGTCGGATGACTTCATTAGGATTGTCTTTAATTGCCGTATATGCCGTTGCCAGTTTATGTAATTCTGTATTGAGCGTTTTACTATTTTCAATACTTTGGTGCAATGCTGTTTCCATACGATCTATTTTGTTGAGCAGATAATAATATCCACAACAGTCGGCAATCAGTATGCCGGCAACTAAGAAAACAGGTATGAATAATTTTATGTTGTGTTTTTTGGTAAACATATTCTTTTATTCCCTACATTTTCTTTTTTTTGCAGCTTACCGCAAGTTTTTAAACATGGCAATATTATTTTACACTTTATTACGTTGTAGTTTACTGAAAACGCGATCGCGTTTTCAGTAAACTAAATAACAAAGAGATATACATATCTCATACTATTTTTATAGATTTCTTTTTACCAAAGAGTAGGCATTGAAATAAGTATTTTAATACCTATTTCCATCATGACATTTTTTATTCTTCAATGTTATCGCGAAAGAATTAACCCGCCGAAAAAATCATGAGTAAAAACAATTTCGTTTTTGAAGAGAATTTTTTCATGTCCCGCAAACCTGGTAATATCTCCGTTCCATTCACATATATATTCCCATTCATTATCGGTAAACTGTTTCGGACCGCGAGGTTGGAACGATGTTATTTTATCACCATCAGATAACGCTTTCTTAAGGAAGCTGAATGTTTCATGTGCAAACTCGGGATTATCATGAAATGTAGGGACCATTCCACCGCCATAAAGTTGGTTCCAAATAGGTTTATCAGTGTGCCATATAACCTCCCGCCCCCAGGACTGAAAAAATCCGGTATAACTGTCTTTGTAATACCAATCACCGTCGCTAAATTCTAGCTCTTTCAGTCCCGGTTCTGCTGGATCAATTGTTGGACCGTTTCCTGCGTATGTGCGCAATGTTGCTTGCCCTAAAAAGTGATTTAGTTGTATTAAGATGTCTTTCATAATTGACTATTTTTTAAGTTTGTTCATGTGTAATAAAGTGGATAAGCCCCTGTATATTATCATGACGCACATCGTCTCTTTCCGTTAACATCCCTTTCTTTGTCGCGGGATGTTTTGTAAAAAAAGCAACAATTTTTATGATATTTCTGTCGAAGAAAGACATGCTTTTAAAAAGATATCTCCCGCCGATCGGAAAAAGTTTGATATGTGTGCGTATGTGTTTGGGCAGACTTTTTTCTATTGTTTTTCTAATAAATTGTTCGTTGCTTGTTCCGCTGGTGAGCATCAAAATGACTTTTTTATCTTTGATTGATTCCCAATGGTGAATAATCCACTGGCGCAGCGAAAGCATCCCGCCGTGGATACTGCTCCCGATGACGATTATATTGTATTGTGCGAAGTCTGCAGGGGCGTCAGAAATTTCAAATATATCAAATCCAATATCTTCCTGCAGCCACTCTGAAAACTGTTTTGTTGACCCATATTTTGATTTGTATAGTATTACTCCTTTCATAATGAATCTTTATTTATCATACTGACATAATAATATGCACTGCCATATAGCGGTATAAGGATGGCATAAAATATCCATAACGGCATCATGCTTTTTACTGTAATAAATCCGGAAGTAACGGCACATATCGAGGCGATGAATAAACAGAGCACGACAGGGAAGATGGTGAGAAATAAAATTCCTTTTCGCTCAATCGGTTTTAAGCTTCCCCAGATGAGTAACACTGTCCACCCAATCATGAGCGATGCTCCAATTCTTGAAACATAGAGATAATCATTACCGACATTGAGAGTATTGATACCAAACATAACTTGCGCGGCTTTTGGAAAAACGAGTGGAATGGTTGCGATTAAATCTGCAACAGCACCGATATAATAACATGTTTTAATGAATTTTATTCGATTTCGTATCAAAATTTTTTTACTCATCTTTGGTGTTTTACACGACTGAATAAGAAATCTTTGTCTTTCCTTGCTTGGTCTTTATTTTTCTGATTGTTATTGTCCCGATTTCGGATGTGCTATTTACATGCGTACCTCCGCATCCGCAGATAGGGAAGCCGTCAAAGTTTATAACTCTCACAGCTTTTCCGACAGGAGCATGTATTTGTTGCTTTTGTGCTTCTTCGAAAGACAAATCTTTTTTCTCAACTTTGAGATTTTGCGCAAGTAAATCGTCTATATTTTTTTGCAATATCGGCAGTATCTCTGCCGAATTTTCAATAGTCCCATCATATTCAACATACGGACCGTCAGAAAAATGAAATCCTTTTGTCGGGTTGAGATTCTCTATATGCATGTTTGAAACCGCGCAGTCGAGCAGATGTCCCGCGGAATGAAGCCGAGCGTTTAGAATACGGAGATCTTTATCAATCTTTAAAATTACAGAGTCTCCTTTTGTAAATTTTCCGCTTTTATACTCCCCAAAGTGCCAAATGATGCCGTCTTCATCTATACGGACATCATGTACAACAAAAATAGTGTCTCCTGAGATAATTTCTCCCTGATCTGCGGGCTGTCCGCCCCCTTGCGGGTAAAAAATCGTTGCGTCCAAAATAACAGCCATGCTTTTTTCATGTTCTCGGGTTTCAATAAAAATCGTTTCGGACTCAAATAAATACGTGTCTTGTAAGTAGTTTAGTTTTGTCATGACTATATATTAAAAAATGGAATGTTCTTGCTATTATAGCATTAGGTTACTTTTCTCCCCAGTTTCGGATATATCGTCCAAAATATTCTCCGATTTTTTGTACTTCAGTCATAACTACCTCAATCTTTTTTTCATCGAGAAACCAATTGTCTTTTTTTATATTGCGTTCGTCAGCAATAGGACAAACGATGAATTCGACGTCGGAGGGAAATACTGTTTGGTATGTTAATAAAGCTCTTCTCGCATGGTGCTCTTTGCAAACAAAAAGCGCTTTTTTAACAGAAATATTATTTTGTTTGATAACTTTCCACGATAATGTGGCGTCGTCGAAGGTATTTTGAGCTCTATCTTCTTTTAGAATTTTTTCTTCGGGGACGCCTTTATCGATGGCAATATTTTGCAAGAAATCCCATTCAGTTGCCCAATTTGGTAATTTTTTATTTGTTCCACCTGAAGGCAAGATATAAGGGGCTAATCCTTGGTGATATAATTCTACAGCTTTTTCCATTAACTGCGGTCTACTGCCGCTAGGAATTAAAACGATATCAGCCGCGACAGGGTCGTTTTCGACAAAGATGAAATTTGTGATGCAGTCAAAAGGGTGGTTCATAAGACGGAAATTTTTTTATAAGGTATCCGATGATCCTTTCTTAAAAATAACTCAATCCATCAGGGGATTCATGTTTTGTTATCTGTACTTGATACTCGGGATCATAAATTTCGATAATCTTATACTTTCCGGATGTTGTGTGTGTCTCTTTTGAGTTTCCCTGTATTGTTTGCTCAATTATGAGTACTTTTCCCCAATACAACCATTTTCCGTTGATGTTTTGTACAAGAAAACATCGAGTTGGTGACATATGGAATATCCGCGCGCCAGGTTTAGTGAAATTCAAAGATTTTGTTTTTAACCTCCTCAAGCTGAATAGGAGTGTTTTGGTGACGCTCAAGGCTTAAGACACTTTTAAGGAAGCCTTGTTCAGTTGTGATTTGTACTGTGTCGTTAAGTTCAATGTAACTACCCATGTGTTTATTGTAGTGCTGTTTTTATAAAAGGGAAGGAAGGGTACTAAGGAGTTGAGAAATACCAAATATCATACAATCTTGAGTAGTAACGATGTTCTATCAAGAATGCTGATTTATCCTTGTTTTCAAATCTATACCCTGAACCCATTTGATCAGACAATGTATAGCCTTTTTCTTGCATAAGTGAAATGATGTAGTCTCTTCCATCTTTGTTTTTCGTGATGTATTTATTATTGTCGCCTGGGATCTGTACTATATTTTCGTGAGTAAAAGTGAGCTTCGCTATACCATATAGAACAGGGAGGGGATTGCCTTCTTGAAAAAGAGGTTTGCTATACATTAAAAATATAGTGAAGAAGAGAATAGATATGATTATCAGTATTTTTTTTGACATAGAGAAGAAAGAGATTATTGTAATCAGGCGTTATAGTTGGAAATTTATTGAATTAAAAACTATAAGAGACGGAAACAAAAGTATGATATTTTTTGACTTTTATTTCTCAATTACAAATTTTTAATAATTTTATTTTTGACTTGTTGCAGTATGTCATCGGGAACCTGCGGGTATCTTTGTAATAACGGATCAGGCTCAAAGGTGTCTACCCATTCAATGCCTGCAAAATTTCTTGGTGTTTGATATCGTGGAATAATGTGGAAATGAGTATGCTTGTCTTTCATCATAAGCATGAGCCAGTTGATTTTGTCGTAGGAGAAACTTTGTTTGAGAGATTTTTCAATACCTTTTATAACGTAGGTAAGCTCTGTCATTTCTTCGGGTGTGATATCGGAAAAATTTTCCAAATGTTTTTTGGTTATGGCAACGCAATTACCCAACGTTGTGTTTCTATTTCTAATCAAAAGTTCCCAATGTTTATACTCTTTAATTAAATTGTTCTTTTTATCGAAAATTTCGAAGATATTACAACAATCCATAGTTATTATTTTATCAAAATTTATAATTACTGAAAAATTCAATATACCTTATTCAAAATGCATTATCGGTGAGGGATAACTATTAGTAATTAAATGCCAAAAAATAGTTTTATGCAACTATCAAGGTCTTCAATGAGTGGTAAGGTTAATGCGTCTTTTGGCGAAATCCATTGAGCATCCTTATGTTCACTCTCTCTGATTATAATTTTGGCTTTTTTAATGAGAAGGGCGTGAAATATGTGATAGACAAAATCATAATCGGGGAATGTGACGTAAACCGTTAAAAAGAACTGTATTTCTTTTCGGGGGATTACCAATCCTGTTTCTTCCATGGTTTCACGGTAAGTGGTATCAAGCGGACTTTCTCCTTCGTGAATTTTTCCGGAAGGAATTCCCCATGTATCACCTTGGGGCTTATGATTGTGCCGATGGAGCACAATGATTTCACCGTTACATTGGACGAAATTGCCGGCAGCTTCAAATTTTGGACTGAAATCTTTTGGCTTTTTTTGATATATCATAAAATGTACTGGATCTGCTCTTACTTATACTGTTTAATATACGCTTCAATGCGTAACTCTTTCAATTTTTTATTGTTTTCTAAGAATTGAGGGGTTAGTTTTTTACAAGTATCAAGATTGGGACACTTCCAACAACCAATTATTGCATGTTCATCGCAGCATGCTTTTATCGGACAGGTTGTGGACTTTCCACCACCTTCGCGGCAAACCTTTTTACATTCGAGGGCGATTAATTTTTCTAGAATTGGTTTGATGTCGGGAGACTTTTGCAAAAAATCGGCTCCTTTGTCTTGAGCAGTCTCCAATTCAACAAGTAATTGTTTGGCTGCAGCCGCAATTTTCATTTTGTAGCATTTTGGGCAATATAGTCCGCAGTAGGCAATAGACTTTAGATTTTTAGAAGACATTTTACTAAAATAATTTCTTTATTATTTGAATATCGAATTCAATGTTTAGCGTGTTTTAAAAAATTTATTTTCCCATCAATTTGATTAACTCTTCTTCCGCTTTTTTAGTATCGTTAAATGTTTTATAGCCGTATTTATCAGCTTCTTGTTTATACATCTCTCCTTCGTGCACAAAAAACCATGTTGCTTCTTTTTTTTGCAAATCATGTGTTTTACCCCAACGAGGATCTTTATTACATCTTTCAAATACGGTCTGTTCAGAATCTCCCAGTAAAACAATACCCGGAAAATCCAAGTCTTGATGTGCCAAATGAGGCAAAATGTTTACCCCTTCAAAAATAGCAGACTGATCATTTTTTTGGATGTCGTGAATTTTTTCTACAATTGTTGGCCAAAACGCCTCAGATTGTTTTACTAAATTGTTCCAATGTTCTTGTGGTGTTACATTTTCCCAATATTTATTTTCATCCTTTTCGCAAAAAAAATTTATCCAAGGTTCAATGTCTGGGTTTTTCCCCATCTGATTTCTTAATTTGTCGATATCAACATGAATGCAGCCTGTCTTTTGTGCAACTTTTTTGGACAGATAACTTTTTCCTGCTGTTGGTATCCCGCTGATAAATACGTATTTCATAAAAATAGATTATTTAAAATATTTCAATATTGTATATTATACGCTTTATATTGAGCTTGGACATTAAAGCAGCAGACGTGAAAGATAAAATTAAAGGCCCAATTAAACAAACGGAATAAAATCTCACTCTTCTATGAAACGACACATTCTCTCAAAATCCTGTTATAGAATTCGTATTTTTTTCTTTGATATTCTTTGTAAGACAAACTTTTCGTTTTATTCTTAATTTCTTCATATTCTTTCAATAAACAGGGATTATTTTTTAACAAATGAAACACAGTAATTTGTGCTTTGGTAGTGTCGGCTGTCGGATCTGTCAACCAAACGCTTACACTGAATCCGTTTTTTTGAAAATCCCAACTGATGGAATTTTTACCGATTCTTGTTGGTTCACCAAATAATTTTTTAAAATTATCAATATGTTTCGGCTGTTCAGACTTACTGCAAAAAGCGTTTATATCAATGTCTTCTTGCCCTGCGATTTTGAGCGGCAGGGATCCCACTAACAAAATCTCTAAAGTTGGTTCAAGACCTTTTATTTCGGTGATAATTTGATTCGCTGTTTCAAGCCCCCGAGGATTCCATGGCTTTATCACAATAGTCTTATCGTCGGGGATAGATGCCAGATATTTTATTTGTCCTGCGGTAAGCGGGAGATCTTTCCTTGCCATTTTTAACGTTTCGATAATAAATTCTTCTTTATTTTTCGTATATGTCTTACGATCGTCAGCGTATTTTGCGGCCAGTCTTTCTTTTAATGCAGCATATTGTTTGGCGCGTACGGGATTTTTATGAAGATAATCGCGAAAGAGCACGTCATTTTCCCATTGTTTGTTCCCATAGACTGTTACGTGGACATAGTGAGTACGCTTCACTTCAGACCCTTTTACATACAGTTCCTCCCATTTTAATTGTTTTTGGGCGGATGGTCGATTTTTATATCCCAATTTTTCAAACTGGTTTTTCATATCTCGCGCAATTCCCAAAGATGCAACGCCGAGATTGATATCAATAATCGGCTTTGCGGGGATGTTGGAGATTGCCGTACTCCCAATATGTTCAATGGCGATAATCGTGTCGCCGAATGTGTTTTGAAGAAGTTGTTTCTCTTCTTCAAAAAGTTCTGTCCATTTTGGATTGTGCGGAACTAGTTTCACCGTCCCTCTCTTGAGTCCAATCATAGTACCTTCCATCTTAGCAGGGGAATGGTATCTAAGCCAAGCTTGCTTGAATAGAAAGGGCTAACCTGCTTTCTACTTTATGATTTTTTTACCGACCGAACCTTCAAAAAGACGAAATGAAGGACGTTTCTCTTTTTTATACAGAAAAGGAGCACCAAGAACGTGCTTACATTTCGTACAAGTAAAAAGCGGTAGCTCTTTAAAAGGTGTCCTCTCAAGCCCCACAAGCGTTTCCGGAGCAATAATTCTGTCCAGGTACATCCGTTTCAAAGACCCATGACCATCTTTTTGATACAGAGCGACAAAGGTGGCGCATTGCGAACAAGATAATTCCAATAACTTCGAATAACCTCCCCGCGCTCTTTTATATTTATCTCTTTTTAATTCGATTTCTCTCATGGGATTGAGTGAAAGGGGAGTAATGTTACCAACTATGTTATTTTTGAAACACGAAAAGATGTTCGTGCATTATTAGTAAGAAATTTGACTCTTTTGATTTTTTAACCCAAAAACCAGTTGCTTTACAATTAAATTGTCTCTTAATTATATCTTCTTTCAAAACAAATCCCACTTTCAAGAATCTATCCATAACTTTAAAGGCGAGTGGTTGGTACATTTTATTTCTTCGTGTATCGCCCATGAGAATAGCGCAAAACTTTTCTGGTTTTAATACCCGATATAATTCTTTTGCTACTTTTTCTATTTCATCAACAAAAACGTCTATGTCATGTATTCCTGATAAATCTTCTTTAATCTTGCCCTCACTATATTTTAATATCTACATACGGAGGATGAGTTAAAACGAAATCAATCTCATTGTCCTTAATAAAGCTTATATCTCTCGCATCACATTTCATAATCCGCTGTTTCGTTTTGTTATCAACTTCAAATTTCAGTGATTTTCTTGTTCTCTCTAATACTTCTTCATTAACATCAATACAAGTAATATGACGATTTAATATTTTTGCTTCTATGGCTGTAGTGCCACCACCAATCATACAATCAAGCAAGTGATCTTTTTCTTTCGAATATCGTAAAATAAGATTACGAACCACTTCAGGTGACCAGTTCCCGCGCCAATCAGATTTATGCGTAGCCCAGTTACCACGACGAGGAAAAGCCCAAACTGTTGTGCATTCCATATCAAAATTATCTGGATGAAGTTTTAATTCTTTCTTTTTAGGCATATTTCTAAACTAATTTAAGAAGACAAGGTTTTTCATGTTCAAAAGAAAAATTTAGTAAGGAAAATGGGCTAAGACTTTTAATATATTTCAACATATCACTTTCTAACTCAAATTTTACTAATTCAACATTTTTAATTACTTCATGCTCTCGTTTTGTTTTGAATGGTGTAAAATACTTATCCCAGTTTTTCTTTCCTGACATCAACAAATTATTCCATTGTTTATCTGTTAAATATTCAGGACTATCTATAAAATATATTTCCTCATAAAACACCTTTTTTATTTTCATTTTTCTTTTCTAATAAAATTGATAATTTAAATCCCAAGAAATCTAATATTTTTATTAAAGACTTGTTATTTAAGTTAGATGTCTTTATAGCTTTATAAAAATTAACTCGGTTGATTTTTAGTGGTCGATAAATATCAACTGGCTTAATCTTTTTTTTAGCTATTATTTTTTTTATTTCATCTTCTAACATGTTAATTATATCAAACTTTGTTAATAACTGTCAACTAATTAGTATACAGTTATTAACAATTATTTTATTTCTAAAATGTATTTCTTGCTTCTTGATATTCTCATTCCAATATTTGATTCGGAAATATCATGTATAAAATCATATGCCCAATATTCAATGCCAGTTTTATTTGTTTCGGATAATAAAACCAATGAATACACCTTCTTGTTTTTTAATAATTTCTCCCATTTAAGCATCGGTAATAATGCCTGATTAATATCAAAATCATTTTGAATAAAGGAACTCTTCATTTCAACAATCACAACAGTATCCGGCCATTCAAAACCGCCATCTATCTCAATTTGAGCTTTTTCCATATCAACATCATTTACACCAACAATAATATGTATTCCGGCTTTCTGACGACCACCAGTGAACAATACCCCTTTTTCTTTAAGGTTATAAAAATCAGCAATTATACCTGCATGATTTGCAATTGCCAGAAGAGTAGTTTCACCAGGATTCGTTTTTGTACTCATTGTTTCTTTAATGCCCGCAATCATTCCATCGGTTAAACTAGTACTCAATTAACTTGATTATGTCTATCATATTTAAACACGTTTCTGGCATCTTCTTTCGTAAATTTCCAATTAATTTTAGCTTGCTTTTCATTTCTTGCTTTCTGCCATGCCAAAATATTTCTTGCTAGCATAATT
>JAZDFH010000073.1:0-14579 GCA_043808035.1 bacterium
TTTTTTTATTCCGGAAAGTGTCTTGTATTTTTGAACAGCTTGATAATGCGCATATATAACAAGGAAGAACCACCATGCGACAAAGATCCAATAGATATCAAAATGAGGATGAACATCCCAGTAGAAAGAGTTAAACATCCATGCCAATTTGCCGATAAAAAGTTTTGTCTGGAAATTAAAGAAAAGATCAATCAAATTTAATCCAAGGAATATAGATCCAACCGCAAAATGAAACTTAATAAGTTTAGGCTTTTCAATTTCGAGCCATGTATACATAAAGTATAAGAAGAAGATGGGGATGAAAATTACTCCTATATGAGTAACTCTCCATGCAAACAGCGCCCAATCATATGATTGGTAGTTGATGTTCGCAATAATTGCACCACCGAATCCCCATATTGCAGTAGAGATACAGAAATAAAGCCAACGTTGATTGATTTTACCATGTCGATCTTTAAGATAGGTGAATAGCCCAAAAAAGATCGTTGAAAAACCGAATAAGAATCCTGATAATGCAAACCAATTAAACATATCTGTACTTTATGAGTCTATTTTTTAAGTATAGGACGTCTGTGGTATTTGCACAATAAAAAAGTTGAATAATAAATCTGGAATAAGGAATTATGCACACAAAGAGCGTTGTATGCTTTTGAATATCAAATGATTAAATGTCAAAGTGTCATACAACTCTTTTGGAATTTGATATTCCCTCCCGAACGTACTCCACAGGGATGACGGGTTATCTGTCGAGTTGGCGTTCTTTGTTATTTGAACTTCTTGTTTGTTTTATGATTCCAAACAATGGTGCGCGCAGATGGATTCGAACCATCGACCTGTCGCTTATAAGACGACTGCTCTAACCAGCTGAGCTATGCGCGCAATTGCTCTAATTTATAACTAGAGCAATTGTAACTTATGCTTTGACTTGTTTCAAACTTCCTTTGTCGATGAGTGTGTAGAATTCTTCTTGTTCGAGTACTTCTTTCTCAATCAGTGCGTCGGAAACTTTTTTCAAGTTATCTTTTTGATTTGAAAGAATCTTTGATGCAGTTTTATATGCATGCGTAACAAATGCTTTAATTTCTTCGTCGATTTGCATCGCAACAGATTCGGAGTAATTTTTTGTGGTACTGATTTCTCTGCCAAGAAAAACCATTTCATCGCTTTTGCCAAGCGCCATAGGACCGATTTTATCACTCATCCCATATTTGGTAACGATTGCTTGCGCTATAGCAGAGACATGCTTTAAGTCGTTTGATGCTCCTGTTGTTACTTCTCCAAAGGTCAATTTTTCAGAAACATAGCCGCCAAGGAAAACTGCTAAATCTGCCATAAATTGTGATTTTGTTTTTAACCGCTGTTCTTTGAGTGGTAGTTTTAATGTGTATCCACCTGCTTGCCCACGGGAAATGATAGATATTTTATGTACAGGATCGGAATCTTTTAGGTTAGCGGCGACAATGGCATGTCCCGCTTCGTGATAGGCGGTGATTTTTCTTTCTCTATCTGACACTATTCTGCTTTTTCGAGCTGGACCGAGGAGAACTTTTTCGATTGATTCGTAAACATGGTCTTGCCCGATTTTTTTATTTTTTTCTTTGACTGCAAGAATAGCGGCTTCATTTATTAAATTTGCCAAATCCGCTCCTGAAAATCCCGGTGTTCTGGTTGCGATTTTTCGGAAATTAATATTTTCTTTCAATGGTTTGTTACGAGAATGGATTTTAAGAATACTTTCCCGTTCGTTAATATCAGGCAGGTCGATGACGATACGTCTGTCAAACCGTCCCGGACGCAACAGAGCCTGATCAAGAACATCTGGTCGGTTAGTGGCCGCAAGTACTATAACGCGTGTCTGGGTATCAAAACCGTCCATTTCAACGAGTATTTGGTTTAATGTTTGTTCACGTTCGTCGTGCCCTCCTCCCATTCCTGTGCCTCTTTCACGACCGACAGCATCGATTTCATCGATAAAAAGAATTGCCGGTGCGGCTTGTTTGGCTGTTGCAAACATATCACGGATACGTGACGCTCCGACTCCAACGAACATTTCAACGAATTCTGAAGCGGAAATGTGAAAAAAAGGAACGCCCGCTTCTCCCGCTACTGCCCTTGCGAGTAGTGTTTTTCCTGCTCCTGGAGGCCCCATAAGAAGAACCCCTCGTGGTATCTTTGCGCCAATATCAAGATATTTTTGTGGCGTTTTTAAGAAATCTACAATTTCCGCAAGCTCTTGTTTCGGTTCTTCCAATCCTGCCACATCAGTAAACATTACTTTATCTTTAAAATTTGAGAATAGACGAAGATTTGCACGACCAAACGTAAATGCTTGATTCATGCCTCCTTTCGCTTGTCCCATTAAAAGCCAAAAAATAAAACCGATAATAATAAGTGGCAAAAGAGTCGGGATAAGAATACTCATCCAGTAACGTAGACTTGACTCACCTTGTATTTCAAGTTTAATAATACCAAGTTTTTCAGGAGAAACGCCAAGGTTTAAGAGTGTCTGTGTTATGTCAACAGATTCCTCTTTTTGTGACATAAGCGTTTTTCCATCTTGTAGTCCGATCTCTAATGTACTTCCTTGAACGTTTAACTCCTTTACTTCTCCAGCCATTATTTTTTGGGCAAGCGTTGAAAGATCAATGATGTTGTTTGGTTGACTTTCTTGGTATGCAAGTGATGCAAACAACGCGAATGAAAAGAGAATCAAGATAACTAAGATAAAATTTTTGTAAATATTTTTTGTTGTTTTCTTCATGCTTTGTAATAATAGTAAATTACTGGTAGTACCGCAAATAAAACCATTCATACAGAAAAAATGATTTATGTTATCTAAGCGTTTGTTGGAGAAGCCTTTTCCGTTACGAAAATTTGAGAAGCGGGGAGTGTCATACACTATGACACGACGAACCATGTCTACTCGTTGATGAAGACAGTTTAGGGATAACGAAGAAAATATTATTTTTTATTCAGTGACAGAAACAATTTTTTCCACCGATTCTACCGAAGGAATAACGTCGTCTTTCTTTGACTCAACTTTTTCACCAACTTCAGTTTCGGAAACAGCCGGTTTTTTTAATTTAAGAACAATCCGTTTATCGGTCGGTTTGATTGATGTGATAACGAATTCGTATGTCTCGTCTTTTTTTAGCTGTTGTTTTAATTCATCAAGTGATCCGAATTCGGAGACATGAATGAGTCCGAGGATATCATGTTCAAGTTTAATAAAGGCGCCGAAAGGGTTGAATTTATATACCAGCCCTTGCACAAACATTCCTTCAGAGAATTTTTCTTCAATATTTTCCCACGGATCAGCTTGTAATGCCTTTAGTGATAAGGAAACACGTCCATCTTTAATTTCAACGATTTTGGCTTTTACTAAGTCTCCTACTATTACCACTTCTTTCGGATGATCAATCAGACGGTGATCAAGTTCTGAAATATGAATAAGTCCTTCAATTTGAGGAACGTCTGCGAAACGAATGAATGCTCCGAAATTTGCGACTCCAGAAACGATTCCGGCGACAATATCACCTTCTTTATACTTTTCGAGCAGTTCTTTGACGTTCTCTGAGATAACTTCTCTCTCCGATACAATCAACTTGTTTGTTCGAGGATTAATACTGATAACTTTCACCGTCAATGTTTCATCGATAAGCTTTTTTAACTCTTCGGTAATTTTATTTCGATCCCCTTCGGCTTTTTGCGGATAGTGTTCGTTCGAAAGGTGAGATGCAGGTAAGAAGCCCTGTATACCATTGAGATCAACGAGTAATCCACCACTATTTGCATTGACTACTTTTACTGATATCGCTTCATCTTGATCTTTTTGATCTTTTAGCTCTTGCCATACCTTTTGTCGTCCTGCTTCCGCGAGTGAAAGTTCAATGAGACCATTTTTATTCTCCGGCTCAACAACTTTTGCTGTCAACGTCTCGCCAATTTTTGCTTTTTTTAAGATACGTTTCGCATTTAAAAGTTCAATGCCATAGACTACTCCAAGCCCAATATGAGGGACATCAAAAAATGCCGCCCTATTTGCGCGTTCCAGAAATTCTACATCTACGAGATCGCCCGTTTTTAAAAAGGGCATTAATGAGGGATTTATTTTCAAGGTTGTCATCTCAAATGACTCTGGTTTTATTATTGTTGTTTTTTCCATGAAGCTGGGCTTGATTATAAAGAAATTGAAATAAAAAATCAATATATAGTATAATGCAACCACAATGGTTATTACATTCCCAAAAAACCGATGTATACGGTGTAATGTTTCTGATGTAAGTGTTCTTATTGATCCATCGGAAGGATCGAAAGGAAATCTGATTCTAAGAACGTCAGCAAATGTCCTTGATGCGGATGTGCCATTTGATGTTATCCATGGTGCCGGAGAATATGAAGTGGAGGGAATGGTTATACGAGGTATTCAATTAGGAAAGGGATCTTGTGACGGACCGCTTGTGCGTACTGTTTACAGTGTTTCTATGGAAGGACTTCAATTGGGTTTCTTAGAGGAGGTGAGGGGTGATTTATCGGAAAAAATTCTTGATAAGATGGGAGAAATAGACGTTTTGTTTATTTCTGTTGGAGAAAATTATTTGGACATTAAAAAGGCAGCGTCGCTTATTAAGCAGCTTGACCCTCGTATTGTTGTTCCGTTAGGAGAAAAGAATGATGATATATTGGCGCTTGCGGAGACTTTTGGAGAGAAACCGGAACCAATAGAAAAATTGGTAATTAAAAAAAGAGATATTCATGCGGAAGAAAGACTTAAATTTATATGGCTGACAACGAAATAGAGAAAAAAAATAATATTCAAGATCAGGAGATTACTCAGGAGTTACGTGAAGCGTACTTGGATTATGCCATGTCGGTAATTGTTGGGCGCGCATTGCCTGACGTGAGAGATGGAATGAAGCCCGTGCATAGGCGTATCCTTTGGGCAATGTGGGATAGTGGTTTGACTCATAGCGCGAAATTTCGTAAATCGGCAACTGTCGTCGGTGAAGTGTTGGGTCGGTATCATCCTCATGGAGATTCCGCAGTGTATGACTCGATTGCACGTATGACACAAGACTTCTCGTTACGGTATCCATTGATAGAAGGACAAGGAAACTTCGGAAGTATTGATGGTGATAATCCTGCGGCTATGAGGTATACGGAGTGTCGTCTTTCCGCAATCGCTGAAGAATTATTGGTTGATATAGAAAAACAGACTGTTGATTTTATGCCGAACTATGACAGTACGAGGAAGGAACCGCAAGTACTGCCGGCAAAGATACCTGGTCTTTTGATAAATGGTGCCGATGGTATTGCTGTTGGGATGGCTACGAAAATTCCTCCTCACAATTTGAGTGAGGTGGTTGATGCGACGGTACATTTAGTGCATAACCCAAAAGCAACATCGGAAGAATTGATGGAGTATATTAAAGGGCCTGATTTTCCGACAGGCGGAGTTATATACAATAGAAAAGAGATTATAGAAGCATATGTATCCGGTCGTGGGAAGATTACGACACGAGGTATTGCGGACGCCGATGAAAAAAGAATTATTATTACGGAAATTCCGTATCAGGTTAATAAGGCGGAGCTTATTATTAAAATCGCGGATTTAGTTCAAAACAAAAAGATTGAAGGAATACGTGATATTCGTGACGAATCGGACAAAGACGGTCTTCGTATTGTTATTGATTTAAGAAATGACGCAATTTCAAAGAAAGTACTCAATCAGTTATGGAATTATACCGATTTACAAAAAGATTTTCATTTGAATGCTCTTGCTCTTGTTGATGGAATTAAACCGCAAACACTTTCGATTAAAGATATACTTGCGAATTTTGTTATGCATCGTCGGAACGTTGTGATTCGTCGTGCTGAATTTGACCTTGAGAAAGCGAGAGATAGAGCCCATATATTGGAAGGCCTTGCAAAGGCGTTAGATGTAATAGATCAGATTATCGATACCATCAAGAAATCAAATAATAAGGAAGATGCGCATGTCAACCTTATGAAGCGATTTTTGTTAAGTGATCGGCAGGCAACGGCGATTTTGGAAATGAAATTGCAGACACTTGCCGCACTTGAGAGAAAAAGGATTGAAGATGAGTTGCAAGAGAAAAGACTGCTTATTAAAGAATTAACGGAATTTTTAGCCAGCCCGGAGAAAATGTCACAGTGCATCGCGGATGAGCTTTTTGAAATGAAGAAGAAACATGGAGATGCGAGGAAAACACGTGTTATAGTAGGAGGATTAAAGGATTTGTGTATTGAAGACTTAATTCCGCAAGAAGAAACCATTATTACCATGTCGGGAGAAGGGTATGTCAAACGTCTTTCTCCGACGACATTTAAGGCGCAACGTCGAGGTGGTAAGGGACTGATTGGTAGCGATGTTGGCGAGGAAGATGTGTTGGCACATTTTTTAAGGGCGAATACGCACGATAATATTTTGTTCTTTACAGACAGAGGGAAAGTGTTTCAAACGAAAGTGTATGAAATACCAGTTGCTACACGAACAAGTAAAGGTAAGGCAATCCATAATTTCCTTGAAGTCTCGTCAGAAGAGAAAATAAGCGCACTCATCAGTTATAGCAATGACGTTACGGAAGGATATCTTGTAATGGTGACAGAGAAAGGAACAGTTAAAAAAACCAGCCTTTCCGATTTTACAAATGTTCGTCGAAACGGCATTATTGCCATCACTCTCGATAAAGGAGATTTACTTAAATGGGTACGATCTTCTTCCGGAGTAAACGAAATTATTTTAACAACCAAGAATGGGCAATCTATTCGATTTAATGAGAAAGATGTACGTGCAATGGGACGAACCGCTCGCGGTGTTCGGGGAATTTCTTTGGGAGGGAAAGATGTTGTCAGCTCATGCGATTTAATTGACAGTGACGAGCAAGGTGAATTTTTGGTTATTATGGCTCATGGATATGCAAAGAGAACAAAGCTTTCCGACTATAAAGTTCAGAATCGTGGCGGGAAAGGAATTTTGACAGCCAAAGTAACGGAAAAAACAGGATCGGTTGTTTCGGCACATGTCGTTATTGATGAAGAAGAACTTTTAGCGCTTTCTACGAAAGGACAGATGTTGCGTACTACGATAAAGAGTATTCGATCGACAGGACGGGCTGCGCAAGGAGTCAGTATTATGAAGTTCAAGAAAGGAGACTCGATTGCCGGAACGGTTTGTTTGTAGAGATGGGGATCAGGGATAATGAATCATGAAAAGAAGAAGGAACGAATTTCGTTCCTTCTTCTTTTCATCAAAATCCGGTTTGTGAATGAGAGAATTATTCGTTTAATACAAAAAACATTTCCGAGTTCATTGAGGTCACGATATATCCATCTTCGTTTTTTTCACCGCTGATATAATTAAAATTTAGAGCAAAAGATATATTTTCGTTTTTAAATTCAAAAATCATTTCGTCTTGATTTGAACCATCTTGATCTCCTTGTTGAGACAGCTTATCCAAAAATTCATTAAGGTTTGTTTGCGCGATTAGGTCCCCATTTTTTAATATAATAAAATTGTTCGTATCATTATCAATTTTAAAATGATAATCAACACCATCAATCGTTTTTGTGGTATCAATAGTATTAAATCCCATCATGTAGTTATATTGAGAAACATCAAACAATTTTCCTGACTCTTCATCATCGGCATAAAAATTAAAATATTTATCTTCCTGACTGCTATCTTCCCACTCTCCGACATAGTCAATCCCGATAATTTTTTCAACTATTTTTTCGGGCAACGCGTAGGAGGAATAATAATCTCTTTCATCCCCCTTATTGTTGTCCAGTTTTGCAAGATCAACGTCAAACCAAGGTTGAATACTGTCCAACCCATGCACGCTATTCAGATAACTGATTGTTGCGCTAATTTCTTTTTCATCTTCAAAAGCCACTTTAGTCGTTGATTTTTTAATCACGTTATCAATCAAAATGTTATTTTTTTCCAGAAGATTTTTAAGACGATTGACCTGACTTTTTTCCGATACAGAGAATGCGCCCCACGGACCGAAGGACGAGAGAAGAGCGATAATAAAAATGGTGATGGGGATAATTCGGATATCCTTTTTTTTGCTCACAAGAAAATATATCGCCATCCCTAAAAGCCACCATCCGAACACGAAAACAAGATAACGATTTTCAGTAATGCCGTATTCGGAAATTCGAAACCAAAGTGCCCAGAACAACATTCCGACTTGCGGAATGAGTACAATATAAAATATTTTTCCTGTTTTTTTGACCCATGAAATCTTATCTCGCAATGGGTATAGGCATACATACGTAAACACCCCTAACAAAGAAAAACCTAAAATCATATAAGCCAATATTCCCTTTGGCCATTCCCAAAGAACAAATATCCTTATCACGTAAGCATATAGAATTAAAAAATAGAGAGTTGTGAGCGGAACAAGCACATATTGAGAAAATAAACGTAGTTCTTTCGGGTAAATATCGGTTTCTTCGGGATATTGGGTGTCTTTCGGGATTCGAGAAAGAAAAAAAGCCGTGCTAAAAAATCCGACAATGACTACCCATAATTCCATATATCTTTCTCCCGCAATATTGATATTAAAAAGAAAACTCACCGAAGACAGAGCGACTGAAATTCCCGCCTGAATGGCAAATGCCCAAATTATTGTAAGCATTATTGAATAAGCTAATGTTTTATTATAATGCCAAAATGTGTCTACGGTTTTTTCATCATTTTTTTTAAAGAATGGGACAAAAGTAATAAGCAATATAAATCCTATTGCCCACATTATATAGCGTATAATAAATAGACTTTGCGCCTCAAATATATTGTTTGGCAACCAGAAATAATATCCGATTAAAAAAGTTATTGCCGCGCTATTTGCGATAACTTTTTTATTAAACTCCCACTTCCGTTGCTCCCCAAGTAGCACAATAGAAATAAAAAGAGGGAACCCCAAAGCTAAAGCCATCAGAATGCTCGGGTAAAAAGATGGTTCGTCTACATGGATAAGTATAATGCCAACCATTGTTCCGATGGCGGCCGTTAGTATAGCCATTGGAAATCTATGTATTGCTGTTTTTATACCGTCGATTATTTTTTTAATGGAAATAAATTTGAAATTCATATTTATTTTGGACTTTAACGTTTTTGTGAGCTGACAATTTTATAAAAGTGTCAAAATTTAGTTTATATATTTATTCTGCAAGTATAACAAGAAATATCGAGAAAGAGAAATACGTTTTTTTGTTTTTCTTATTTGTTATTCATTTGGAATTTTTATTCTGTTTTACGTTTTTTATCCGTAGTCCTATATTCAGGACTCGTCCCGCGGCGTAGCTTTGCGGGGTTTTTTCTCTAAAATTGCCAACCATCTGAAAGAAACAGTACAATAGAACTGTTATGATACAGCGGCAAAAAACTATTTTAGGAGTATTCGGATTTTTGTTTTTAGCATTTATAGTTTTACTGGTTATTGGATTACGAGATCCTGCTGAACAGAGCAAAACAATCAATCTTACAATATGGGGGACAGAAGATTCTACGCGGGTGTGGAATGATCTTATCACCGCTTACCAAAGGCAGAATCCAAATGCGTATATTAAATATACACAATTTCCTGAAGATACTTATGAGTCTTCTCTTGTTGATGCGTTAGCTGCCGGCGCCGGGCCAGATATTTTTATGTTCCACAGTTCATGGCTTTTGAAGCATTATAGAAAAAGCGCTCCTGCTCCGTCTGATATGATTACGCTATCGGATATACAACGTCTTTTCCCGCAGGTTGTTGAAGAAGATTTTGTCTTGCATGTCGCTTCGGTGGATCGGCAAGGGTCAAATATATATGCTATGCCATTGTATATAGATACGCTTGCTCTTTTGTATAATAAGGATACATTTGACGCAAAGCGTATTGCGGTGTATCCGGAAACATGGCAGGATTTTAAATCCATTGTTTTACGAGTACGAGAAGTTTCTCAAGGAAAGGTGACGCAATCCGCAGCGGCGATTGGCGGCACTACCGCAAGCGTCTCTCATGCGCCTGATATGATTATGCTTTTAATGCAACAATTTGGCGCGGATATGGTCGACTTGGATAAACGGCAAGCCCTTTTCGGTGCGGGGAATGCAGGTAAAGACGCGCTCGACTTCTATCTGCAGTTTACGAATCCCGCAAGTACATATTACACTTGGAATAACTGGTTTAAACCGGCGATAGATTCTTTCGCGGCGAAACAAGTTGCTATGATGTTTGGATACTCTCGTGATTTACAAGCTATACGAGAGAGAAATGCATATCTCAATATCGGCATTCAGCACATGCCGCAAGTAAGTAGTGACGGCGCAATTATGAACGTTGCCGATTATTGGGGCTTGGGTGTCTCAAAAAATACCACACAGTACCGTGAATCATGGGATTTTATTACATATATAACGAAAAATACTGAAATCATGAGGCAATATACGGTTGCAACAGGAAAGTCTCCGGCGCTTCGATACCTCATCAACGATTATTTGGCGCATCCGACGCTCGGTGTGTTTGCTGAACAAGCCTTAACGGCTCGCAGTTGGCCGAAAGTTGATCCTGCAAAAATTAACACTATTCTAGATACCATGATTCAGAGAACCCTTGATAAAAGTCTTTCGAGTGAAAAAGCGGTAAAACAAGCAGCAGAGGCGATTACGCAGGAATTGCAAAGTTGGAAATAGTTTTAAAGATACGATACACTTATCAAGATGCTTATGGGACTCATTACAACAGTATACGCAGAAGGATTAATTCCGTGCAGTGGTAGCGCTTGTACGATGAGCGATTTATATCAGTTAGGATATAATATTATCAATTTCGGTCTTGATTTTGCCGCTTTGATTGCAGTTGTCGTTCTGTTATGGGGTGGTATTCTTATACTTACTGCGGGAGGCTCGGAAGCTAGAGTATCAAAAGGAAGATCTGCCATAACGGCAGCAGTCGTTGGATTGATGATAGTTTTAGGTTCATGGATTATGATCAATACGTTTATTTCGGTATTTACTACGTGTAGCGGATGGAATGTATTTGGAGGAATAAAATGTTAAAGACTATGAAAAAAATTAGTATATCACTATTAGCAACACTTATGTCGATTAAGACGGTATTTACTTTTGAATCGTCAGGTGGAGCAAGCGGATCTATTAATAATCCATTAAGGTTTGGTTCTCTTTCAAGCCTTTTGGTGGAGATTGGAAAACAATTATATTTGGTTGCGATACCTATTGTGACGATTATGATTTTATATGGAGCATTTCTTATGCTTACATCGGGTGGTGATCCAGCGCAGTTTAATAAAGGGAAAAAAGCAATTTTGTATGCTGTTATAGGGTTTATAGTTGTTTTAGTCGCTGGAGGAATTCCGACACTTATTCAAGGATTCTTATCATAAACGATAGATTTTTTTTGGAAACTATGCTTTAATACATTCAACGATAACGAAAAAGGTCGTTGAAGACATATATTAGTATGAAAAAAAATAGTATACTAAAAGTGTTAGTAGTTGCAATTGCTCTTGCTCCAAGTATGGTATATGCGCAAAGTGCGGTTCCTACGCCTGTTCAAAATTTTGGTGATATTGTCCATTTTATTGACCAAGCATCTCAATGGTTCTTTGGTTTTATTTTGGCACTTGCGGTCATCTATCTTTTATATGCGGCGTTTTTGTATTTGACGGCGGCTGGAGATGAAAAGAAAACTGGAGATGCTAAAAATATTATTATCTACGCGATAATCGGTATTGTTGTTGCATTGATTGCTGGTGGTATTACGAGTATTGTAACCAGCTTTTTTGGTTAAATAACTTGTCAAATATCTATTATAAAAGCCCCCTTATAATAAAAGGGGGCTTTTTTACTTGATAGTAATATCAATCTTGGTGTCTTCTGTTGTTGCTACGCAAAAATAGTTAGCTTCATCCAATAATGTTTGGACTTTTGCCTTTTCTGCTGCGTCTTTGAAGTGAGGGCCGTATGGTCCATCAATGAAAGAAGTTCCATCTAATAACGTTACCGTCACTTGTTTGTCCGGATGAACAGCATATGCTGTTTTCGGAGGTACGGTGATAGAAATATTCTTTCCTGCCGGAATTTTAACGTAACTCGATTCTGTTACTACCTTATTCTCTTCAGGATTGAGACAAGAGGATGATTGAATTTTTACTGATGACGGCCATGGCCAGTGTATCCGGTAAATAAAAGGGATAGCCATGAGGATGATGCCAATGACAAAAAGCCATTTTATTACCTTGCCAATCCATGGGAACGGTTTTTCTTGCTTTGTCATACAGCATCACCTCCTTTCTTTTTCCCTACTTGCGAAACTTTCGGTTTTAGAAAAGGGATAAAAGGAATCATGTCTGTAAGCATTTTTTGAGTTTCTCCTGAAACTGTAATTTTATGTTCATTAATATTCTTCCCTGCTTTTCCTCTCTCTGTCTGAAAGATTTCGATAGCTTGTTCTCTTGAAAGGCCTGAATCAACAAGTTTTTTTATCGAATCTTGAACATGTTGTAATTCAACACGCTCTCCATCTCTTTCTCTTTCTTCTTTTGCTTGCATTTCTGCAGCTTGAATAAGATCATCGTGTAATAATCGGATTTCACCGATATTTAATCTATTAACGATTATTCCTAAAGATGGTTTATTGAAGAATCCGTTTGCATCTCTAATTCTTGCGATTTCCTGTGTTCTTTCGATAATCTTTTTTCCCAACTCCCTTTGCTCTTCTTCTGAACGAGACTCAAGGCATTCGGTAACTTTTTCCCAATGTTCTCCATATTTCTCCGCCTCGATTTTAGACGGAGATTTATGTTTAAAATATTTGATTAAGACGGAGGGGGGGAAGTGAACGCTATCAAGCTGTCCAAGTTCAGATGCAATTATTGCGTCTATAATAACGCTCGTAACTTCTTCATCAGAACTAATAAGCTCCTGCCAGTTCTTTGGCCCCCTGTCTTGGGATGCTGCCCATTCACGGATTTCTTGTTCGATAATCCCCACGAATATTTCGCCTACTCCATTAGCCTGTCCGCTTTCTATATAATTCATGAGAGCTTCTGGACTGTGGTAATCAGGTTGGAACGTAAAATGAATATCGATCTTGACCTCCACATTGTCTGGATGTGGAGTTCTTACTGTTATAGATAAATCCTTTCCCTCAAGGTCGTCATCATTGATTTTTTCGATTTTAATTGGAATATATCCAAAAATATATGGATATCCGAAAAAGAATCGATATCCTGATGATTTTACATAATTGATTGGTTTCTTAAAAAGAGTAACCAATGCAACATATGGAGGAGAAGCGGGAATTTCCCGAATTCCTTGCCAGATGATTGCTACTACTATGGCAACAGCAATACAGATAACACCACAAATAAATAATACATTCATAAATTTATTCGTTAGCTCCAACAAAACAAATGCTGTATTTTTTAAGATTTAACTCTTATTTAAAAAATGTCAGTTTTTGCCTTGCGGTAGCTTATTTAATTATTAAAGAGCTTTCTATGAAAGCATGATTACAATATAGTATTTTGGCATTTTTGTCAAGTGATTTTTTGTTACTATTATCAAGGTGAAAAATAGCTATTTTGTAAAAAATACTATATTTTATAGTCATGCATCATATATTTTGAGTGTTCTCAAAATATATATGCCGCGATGGCGGAATTGGTATACGCGCATGCCTTAGGAGCATGTCTCGAAAGAGTTGAGAGTTCGAGTCTCTCTCGCGGCACAGAGGGAAGGGGATTATGAATATGGAATAATGAAGCATGAATTAGGAATGACAAAAGAACAGAAAATAGTTCCTTTGGTTGTTGATACGTATCTCGCCGTTATCAGGAACAGCGTTGAGTCTCATATATTTCGAAATGTGTATGCGACAGTAGGTGAGAAAAAAACAGATATTGCACAAGATGGCAGTTTTTCCTGTGCGTTTTATGTTTCATCTATCTTGATGATGTTTCAATTGATACAAGCGGTTCATGTTACCTTTGATTCCACAGTGCAAGATCTACAATCGTTTGGGTGGAAGCGTATTAAAAAGTCTAAAATCGGGAGCATTATTGTTTGGGAGAATATAGATTTCGGTAAAACGGGGGTTCATAAACATATCGGTTTTTATGTTGGAGACGGGAAAGCGATTAGTAATAGTGATAAACAAAGATGTCCTGTAGAACACGACTGGATATTTAACGGTGAAAGGCAGGTAGAATGTATTTTGTGGAATCCCGCAAAGCTACGCCGCGGGGCAAGCCCCGCATTAGAATCAGGAATTATGAAAGCATGCGAGAAAACGCAAAATTCGAAAGGCAACTAATAAATTTAGGCCTAAATTTCAAATTACAAAGTTCATTTGTAATTGGTCATTTGAAATTTGGAATTTAAAAACAAGAATTTTTATAATATAGGAATCTCCACCACAAACACACTCCCCGTGTCTCGGCCAGCAGACTCCGCATGAATCACTCCACCATGAGCCTCAACGATTTGTTTCGTAAGCATCAGTCCTATTCCACGCCCCGTGGCATTCATCTCTTTGGCTTTCATTCCT
>JAZDFH010000074.1:0-4370 GCA_043808035.1 bacterium
GCAATATTCGGCGCTTCAATGCCATGTAGAATCATATTCATCGTACCGATAATGTATGCAAGGGATTTTATTTCTTTTCCGTAAAATGTTTTCTTTTGGAGCGTCGTCCAATCTTTTGATGAAAGTTTTGATCTATCTCCCGCCAAGTAGTCGAACGCCTCAACTAAGAAGCCCGCGGATCCGCACGCGCCATCGTAAATTCTGTCGCCTATTTTCGGGTTCACGATTTTAACAATAGTTTTAATCAGCGGACGAGGAGTATAATATTCACCGCCGTTCCTGCCCGCGTTCCCCATGTTTTTTATACGAGATTCATAAAGATGCGAAAGTTCGTGTTTTTCTTCCGAGGAGCGAAAGCGCATACCGTCCACGATATCCAAAATCTCTCGCAGAGCATATCCGCTTTGAATTTTATTCTTTAATTCACCAAAAATTTCGCCTATCTTGTATTCTATGGTATCCGGACTCTCCGCCTCTTGTTTAAACTTTTTGAGATAGAGGAAAAGTTTATGATCAACAAAATCTCTTAAATCGTCTCCCGAAAGCGCTTTTTGATAATCTATCTTTCCAGCAGCCGTTTTTGGCGCAGCCCATACCTCCCACCTATAGTCGGGAGCAATAATATAGTCGTATTTCTTCCCCGCGAGCTTTGCCTCGGTTTCTTTATCCGTCTCCAAATCATCGAGATATTTAAGAAACAAAATCCACGAGCTTTGTTCAACATAATCAAGCTCGCTCCCGCACCCCGGGTCTTTCCAGAGAATATCGTCTATATTTTTAAGCGCTTGTTCAAACATACTTTCTATCCTACTCCAAACCGCGGGATTTTTGAACTTTCGGGCAGAGATATCATCCACTCATAGATGTTGATTTATACGAACGTTCGTATATACTGTAAATACAGTATCGAGAAAGGGTGTCGACCGTTAGGACGATGACCATTTCTCATTTCCTCAACATCCCTGACAAATATTCTTTCGGTACAGTCACATGATTCGCGAACGATGTTTTTAGTATTCGAATCATTTCCTTAAATTCTGTCTATTTATCCACAATCCATTGATTTTATACTTTAAAAGTGCTATTTTTTGATTGTAGAAGTAATTCTACTAATCACGCGGTCCCGCCACAAGCGGGATTTTCGCTTTTTCATACTTCCTTTTCCCAGTATAAAACTTCCCAAAATCAATATATTTATCCTTGATATCGTGCAGTTCTTTTGCGACCATTCCACGCACACCGACCACGCCTATACGCTTGCCTTTTACTTTTAGTCGTTCAAGTGGAGCGCACATGTCCGAGTCCCCAGAAAAGAGCATAACTGCCGTCAATTTTTCCGTATCATCAAGTATGTCTATCGTCATTTCCACGTCAAAATTGCATTTCGGCTCTTCAATAATGAAGCCAGACTTCTACAACTCATCTATTAATGCTCCGATTTTATTCTTTACTCCGTCATCAAAAAGCGTGAATGTTTTTCGCTGAAAGAACATTCCCTCCCGTATTGTCTTCGGAATAAACTTCATCGGTTTAGTCCGAAGAATAGCTCCGGTCTTTTTGATTCTGTTGTGGAATGCCTCTGAGTTTTTTAAATCCCTTTCATTCTTGCCGTAATACACTTTAACCTCCTTGATATTTGGGAAAGTAAAAAGTTGTTTTATCATGTCTTCAATTCTAAATTTCCAGCCTAAAACATCTTGCCAATGGAGTATATTGGTCAAATCCAAATATACGAGTATAGATGTTTCTCCCTTTATCCATTCAAGATAATCATCTCGGACTATAAATTTATTCAAAACGTTTTGTGGAATTTCCATATTTTGATATCCTCAACCTATATATTTTCTATCCTACTCCAAACCGCGGGATTTTTGAACTTTCGGGCAGAGATATCATCCACTCACAGATGTTGATTTATACGACCGTTCGTATATACTGTGAATAATCACCACAAAAAGACCCTTATGCGGTTCCGTCCGCATCGGGGGCTTTTTATTTTCGGCTCCGTAAGACGTTCTTCTTGTCGTTTATATAAAATATTTTTGCGCCTGTCCGTTTCAGCAAAACAGAACATCTTTTTTCATTACTAGGGGAAAGAATACCCAATAGAGCATCTTTTTCTATAAGAAACGAAACAAGACTCGAATAATCTCCGTCACTTGAAACAAGTAAAGTTTTTGTAAAATTGTGTTCATAAGTATCTTTTACAACCTGCAAGACTAAATCTGCATCACAATTTCCTTTCGGGCTTCCCTTACCATCATAGATTACTTCTTTGAATATCAAAGTAAAACCCGCTTCTTGGAGATATGTATAAAGTCTATTGTATTTTGGGATAAGACCAATAAAAAGATATGCTCTGCGCACACTGTATTTTTCCTGTAACCATACTCTAAATCTCCTATAGTCCAACTTCCACCCGAGATCTCTCATGGCATTGTTCAGATTTGCTCCATCAATATATGCATAATTTTTTTCTTTTTCAAACATCCCTTCTATCCTACTCCAAACCGCGGGATTTTTGAATTTCCTCTCTTGCAATAAAGAGAAGAAATTTGTATGTTGTAAGCACGTTTCGTTGCTTTAATAATTAACACATGCTTCGCAGGATCTGAAAATTTTTTGGAGTCTGTAGAAGTAAAAAAAATATGGAAAATCAAAAAAGTCTTGTGGCACTCAAGCCACTCATCTCTTTTTTTGATGATGGTGAAAATGTGGTCGCGTATGCCCATATGCCAATAAGGGAACTATTCAGTGGCAAGAAAAAAATCTTTTTTCTTGAAACATTTGATCACGCACAAGCGGAAATCAGTACGTCATTGGGAGTTTGCGTGATTGCTCACTTATTTTTTGGTACTGATAGTTGTTTCGATAAGGCTGAATTGACGAAAAATTTTTTACTGTTACGAATTAACCGCAACAATGAAATTGCATTTCGACATCTGTTCAATGCAAGGGAAAGAAAGGAAAAAGCGCTTGCGAAGTCAAAAAATCGCAGCCTGTTTACGAAACCGTTGTTTTATATTGCTGATCAGGTAGAAATTGACCATCTCGATGCGACAGAAGACAGAGCAAAAAGATTTTTCCGAAGAGAGATAGAACGGGCATTTACTGAAGCGACACAACACTAAGAACATCATAACGGCTTGCTACATTAGCAAGCCGTTATTTATTTTAAGTGAATTACTTTTCTCTCATTAGAACACTTGGCGGATCAAAACGCCTTTCTTTATTCTACTGAGACTCTCCATCGCCTTCTGCGATCTCCAATCTTTCAATACCATGATCTTCGAATTCTTCTTCCAATTTTTGATATACATCATTGAGCCTGTCCAGATATAAGTCGTCGTTTTTCGTCATTTCTTGTTTTTCCTCTTCGGTGGCGGTACGTTCAAGATCTCTCTGCCCAAGACGGACCATAAGTTCATGCCAAAAAGTTGCATCATCATAATCATTCATAGCCTCCTGTAATTGTTCGGAATACTCATCACTCATTATTAACTCTTCATCAAATTGTTCAGTGATATATCCCATGGAAAAATCACTCGCAAAACTTAAAAAATATTTTTGCAATTGTTCCATTTCATCGCTTTCTTTTTTATAATCGTCAGATACACAGTCCCCCAATACGCCATATACGGACGAACCTGTTTCTAACGCTTTTACCAAACATTCGTATTGCTCCTTTGTTAAATCGATTTGCATAAATTTATTTTTTTGTATTGATTAATCTTTTTCGCTCGCTTTATTATACATTGTATATACCTTCTTATTCATCTTGCAACTGTGTATGCTTTCTTGTTTGCTTGTCTCTTTTGTATCTCCACACAATCAAAAAAGACATTGCCAGTATTCCCAAAAAATCGAACCATGCTATGAGACGAGATAATGTGATAATCGATGTATCTCCCGACTGATTCATGAGAAGCACCCAAAAGCTCGGACTGATAATCAAATTGATAACTACGATAATTAATGTTGCTATGCCCAATCGTTTATTCCCTACATACAATGTGATAAAACCGCAAATAAGCGCAAACGGTACTAAAAACACAGGACCGATAAGGGGAACCATGACGCTCACTATCGCAAGGGCAAGTGCGGCTATGCCAAAAAGTTTTGCGAGGTGAAGTGCGTCTTTCATATGTGTTAGGACTTACGCACATCCCACCACGCAATAAATATGAGATAATGTATATATTACCAACGAAAATATTTCACATCTCATACAGCGCACAAAATGTTCTTTAGAGCTCTACACAAAATTTTTGATTTCAAACCACAATCGATATTCGGGCGTTGAACTTTCAAAAACATCAGGTAGCCCGTTAAGCCACGACAGCGTTTCTCGATGGCTTGAAGCGAAAAAT
>JAZDFH010000075.1:0-29691 GCA_043808035.1 bacterium
TCGTAATGTGATTATCGTTCATTGTTATTGTCATTAATACTCATGGTATGATAATCACCCAGCAAAAAGGAGCTTTCAGCTCCTTTTTGTGTTGGAATGGGTTTTTATTTCAGGCTACTTGTGTGTTGGACAAGACTTAACCTTGCTCTAACTCATAAAAAAGGGCTATACTGTTCGGTATCTATGTCTCAAAATGAAGTGATAATCCGTTTCAATAAGGTGTCGTTTGAGTACGGCGCACTGAAGCCCATTTTAGAAGAGGCTGATTTTAGTGTCCGCCGCGGCGCAAAAATTACACTAATGGGACAAAACGGCGCCGGCAAATCGACTATTTTCAATCTAATCACAGGAGAAATCAATCAGGAGGCAGGATCAATCGCCATTATAAAAGGAGCAACCATTGCAACCGCGAAACAAGTTATTCCACGCGACATTATAGGGAAAACCGTTCGTGAATTCTTCGAAACGGCATTTCTGAACAAAATATACGATATTGATCCTCGCATCGATAAAGCATTGGATGCCGTTAACTTTTCAGCTTCTCACGAAAGAATATTAAAAACTTTTTCAGGAGGACAACAAGCGCGGCTTCTTTTGGCACATGCACTTATTCAAAATCCGGACATTCTTCTTTTGGATGAACCGACGAATAACCTTGATAAAGCAGGCATCGAACATCTTACAAAATTTCTTATCGAATATAAAAAGACAGTAATCGTTATTTCTCACGACGCCGAATTTTTAAATACATTCACTGAAGGCATCCTCTATCTTGATATACATACTCGAAAAGTTGAACAATATACAGGTAACTACTTCGATGTCGTTGCGGAAATAAGCCGAAGGATTGAACGTGAACGGATGAAAAACGTTCGACTGCAAAGAGATATCGAAAATCGCAAAAAACAAGCAAGTTTCTTTGCACAAAAGGGAGGGCATTTACGTGACGTCTCAAAAAAAATGAAACAGAAGATACAAGAAATTGAAGAGGATATCGTTGATGTTCGCCGCGAAGACAAAACAATTCGGAGCTTCGCTATCCCCTGCCAAGAAGATATTGCCGGAGTATTACTTGAACTGAATTCCGTTACCATTATAAAAAAAGATGTTCAAGTAAAAAAGAAAGTATCAATCTCACTAAAAAAAGGAGAACGACTCCTCCTGACAGGCCCGAACGGCATTGGAAAAACAACATTACTCGAACGACTTGCAAGCGGCACCGCAGACGGAGCAATAATCACCGAAGGCATACGAGTCGGGTACTATCGTCAAGATTTTTCCACACTCGACTTCAACGTAACCGCGTATAAAGCACTTGCCGACGTCATGGAAGAAGGGACTGAAGAGAGACTAAGATCTTGTGCGGCGGGCTTTCTTCTGGATGCGGAAATCCTCAAAACAAAAATCGGTTCCCTTTCGGAAGGACAAAAAGGTCTCGTGCTCTTCGCTCAAATAACTCTTCAAAAACCGGGGATTCTCATACTGGATGAACCGACAAATCATATAAATTTTCGCCATATTCCTGTAATTGCAAACGCCGTAAACAGGTTCGAAGGAGCGATTATCTTAGTAAGTCATCTCAACGATTTTATTTCGAAAATCAAAATAACAAATACACTTGATTTGGAATCAAAATAAAATCTGTTGGGGAATGAACTGTAATGGTAATCCGAAAGGCAAAACACTAAAACAGCTTCTATCCTCTGTAATTCTATACTTTTTCCAACTCTCCCGCAAAAATTTTATTTTGTTCATTATGGAAGTATTCCACACAAACAAAATCCGCCAGTTAGCGGATTTTGTGGAAAGCAAGATTTTCGTATCCTCTCTTATTTCGTATGGGGAGCTGCCGATTTTTCGCGTCCTCTGCCATTAAAGAATTTTGCGCCTTCGAATCTGCTCTGACCTCTTTGCATCATCGGGCCTCCGCATCTAAACATAAGGTATTGTTGTGAAATGTTATTGTTTGTCGCCCATTGTTTTTCTGAATCCATAATTTGTTTCATGCCACTGTTGATTTCTTCTCGTGTTTTGCCGTTGAGAGCGGCTATTTGGGCGTCAATCGTGGATTTTTCCGCCAAGATTTGATTTGCTTGATCTTGAGTTAATTTACCATCGCTTACCGCCTTATTAATTCGGTCGGTGAATGATTGTTGGCGATTCGTGTCCATTTGTGTTTTTTGTTGCGCGAGTTGTTCATCAAAAACTTTTTGAACTTCGGTCGGATTGAGATTGAATTTTTGAGCAATCACATCAACAAAATTACCCATAAAATTTGGACGAGTATTGTTGTTGGTTGCTGCGCGGACAGCCCCTATGCCTGTGACCGTAAGTCCTGCTGCGACGGCTATAGCTGCTAATACTTTTGTCTTGTTGTTTATCATATGTTATGTATATATTTCGTTTAGTAACAATATTTTTCGTTGCTCATTTATTATTACACAATACCGTCTTACTATATTTCACCAACAATAAGACCGCATTTACATGCGGTCTTATTACAAGAGAACGAATCAAAGTTCGAGAATTATGCATTCGGACATAAGCGATGTATTTGAGAAGATAGAAATTTATACCCTCCATCAACTTCATTTGTTTTTGGTGTGATACCGGGGAATCTGTTCACTTCCAATAAATATAGTCCTTTGGTGTTTTTATCAACGATAATATCCGCTCGTGCCCATGATAGGCCGAGAAGTTTGCTTGTTTTTAAAGCCATTTCTTTTACGTCTGACGGTATATCATCAGGATTGATGAAAACTTCTTTCGCTCCGTTGCAGGTGTTGTTTCGGAACTCGCCTTCTTGCGGGTAGCTTTTTTCACCCGATACGACAACGCCGTTTGCGACGAGCACTCCCCAATCGTATTCGTTCGGGATATATTTTTGAAAGAGATATTTTTTGTGTTTCGGGAGCTTCTCCATTTTTTCGATAAGCTCTTCTTCTGTTGCGACATACTCTGAATGGACTCCTCTTGATCCTTTCACGTCTTTGATAATTAAAGGATACCCGCACACTTTTTTTATTTGTGCAAAATTTTGATCTACATCGTGACGAGTAAAAAAGAGCGTATCAGGAGTTTGAATGTTGTTGAGGGAAAATATCATTTGATCAGTGATTTTTGAAGTGCTTTTTTCTACATACGTGCAAGGAGTATTCGATTGTTTTAAATACAGTTTTATGGCATATGCCAAATCTCGACCGCTCCACATGGAAGAAAGCCAAACAAACGAGAAATGATCTAAATTGATTCCGTTATGCAAAATTTTAAGAATTCCATTTTGAAAAATGAATTCCAAGTTTTGATACTTCCCTTTTGTCAGGTTTATCGGAAACGGAAATTTATTGATCATCTGTTCAATGTTCTGAACTGTAGGTAAACATAATAGGTTAAAAGTTTTTTTCGTCATAAGTAAGTAAAAAAAGTAATAAGAATTAAAAATCTTCTTATTAGGTAAAAGTTAAAGCTAATAAGAATTCCCAAGGGGTTTCAGTAAAGGGAAAAACGACTGTTCATTTTATACCATATTTTTTGCTTATTGTAAAAATATTGACTTTTTAATCAAAAAGTTGTGTTTTTAAAAGCTTTATGCTATATTCCCGCCAGCTCTTAAAATATTCTGAATACTTGGGGTCGCAAGCAGGGATGGATATTTTTTGTTAATTAATTAGTAATTAAACAAAATATATCCCATTTTTGTCGGCAATTACCGCAAGAATGGGATAGTTTGTTCATTAAAAACTTATGTTATCAAAAATATTTAGTCAGAAACAATCAGGCGAAAAAATTCTAAGAACGGCAAAGGACTCTCCTACTATGGCAGATAAACGGAAGTTAGTTCGAGAAAATATTGATGTTATTCGAAATTTTCTTGATGCTGAAGATGCTAAGCCGACGAGACATCAGTTTATTCAGAACATAGGAAAACTTCTGGACGAAATCGCCAGTAAAGTTCTTGATGGGAAAAAACTGTATAATATAGGACTTACCCCGTCCTATAAAGCTACTCTCCAAGAGATATCCAGAGCAGTTAACGAAATCTTGCAGAAATTGAAAGAACGCAATATAGATATTACGGAAATCTCAAAACAGGCGTATTGGCGTCACTCTTATGGAGAGGGTAAATGGTCATTACAGGAAGTAACGAACTTCCCTCTTGATTGGTTAGTCTCTGCTGTGGTGAAATATAATGAAGAGACTGGGAAAGTGAAAGATATAGATATGGAAAAATGTTTGACTGCAAATGAAGTGAAAGAATGTCTTGATTTGATTAAAGAATGGAACGCTGAGAAATAAATTTCTCAAAACAGCCGTACGACCCTACGGCTGTTTTTTTGTGGTACAATGGCACTATATGAAACGACTTATTGTCATTGACGGACATAATTTTCTTTGGAGGGCATATTCTGTGCCGTTCAAATTCTATTCTCAACGGAAGACTCCCTTACACGTTGTTTCGACATATTTGAGTCTTGTTCGTCGAGCGCTTACGAGTTTGGAGAGTTCTACACAAACAGATTCGGTTGTTATTGTCTTTGACACCAATACCTCGAACAGCAATAAGGAACTTTCGGAAGACTACAAGGCGAATAGAAAACGTTTTGCTGAAGATGAAGATTCGCCCTATGCTCATTTATCGTATGTCAGGACTGTTTTGGAAGATCTTTCGATTGGTTTTTTGGAAATACCGAATATTGAAGCGGATGATATTATCGCGAGTGTATCGAAAGGCTTTTGTAAAAGAGACAGTACAAATAAGGCATTTATTGTTTCGACGGACTCGGATTTTTATCAATTGCTTGATGGGCAGATTTTCATTGTAAAGTTAAAAGCCTGTCAAGATCATGAAATTGTTGATCACCATTATGTTAAAAACAAGCTTGGCGTTAGTCCTGATCAATACGTTGAATTTAAATCTCTTGTAGGAGATACGGCGGATAATATAAAAGGTGTTGCGGGGGTTGGTCCGGTAACGGCGCGAAAAATTATTCATAACACGATAGAATTCGATATGAAGCCGCATACAGAGACAATGACGTTAAATAGAAAGCTTATTACACTCGATTGTGGTTGTAAAAAACAATGGAGATTTAAAGATTTTGCGTACAACGATGATGTTATGAATATTTCAAACAAAGAAATTTTCAAACGGTGTAATTTTTGATAGTATCAATCTCATTATGCAAGTTCAAAACAGTAAGGAAGAACGAGGTATTGCGATTGAAGAAGTCGGGATTACAAAGGTTATGGTGCCTCTTTCTATCTCCGATAAAGCAAATGGCAAACAACAGGTTGTTGCTACGGTCAATATGAGTGTTAATTTGCCTGGAAACCGCAGAGGAACACACATGAGTCGGTTTATTGAAGTTATTAAAGAATATCGAGGATACGATTTTAACAACAATTCTCTCGATGAAGTTTTGCTTGCATTAAAAAACAGGCTTAATGCAGACTCCGCCTTTTTAGAGTTGAGTTTTGATTATTTTATTGAAAAAGTATCTCCCGCATCGAAAGAAAAAAGTTTGATGCATTATGAGTGTAAAATAATCGGCAAACTGTTCGAAGATAAAAAAGAAACATATTTGGAAGTATTTGTTCCGATTTCTTCTGTGTGCCCCTGCAGTCTGGCAATTAGTGATACAGGAGCGCATAACCAGAGAGGCATCGTACATGTGACGGTGAAAACGAACGAGTTTGTTTGGTTGGAAGATTTGATAACGCTTATCGAACGTTGCGGAAGTGGTGAAATGTATGCTTTACTCAAGCGAGACGATGAAAAATATGTTACCGAAAAAATGTTTGCGAATCCGAAATTTGTTGAAGATGTCGTCCGCGACATTGCGGTAGAATTAGGTCATAATACTTGTATCGATACGTTTTGTGTCGAATGTACCAGTTACGAGTCTATCCATAATCATAACGCCTATGCCAAAATTACAAAAAAATAAACAACTGTTTTTAACAAAAAATTTTATGTTCGAAGCAGCTCATCGATTGCCGAACTATAATGGTAAATGTGAAGCACTGCATGGTCACAGTTATCGTCTGGAAGTCACCGTTTCAGGAAAACTTGATACGAAATCGGGTATGATTGTAGACTTCGGGATACTTAAAAAAATCGTAAAAGAAAATGTTGTCGATGTCCTTGATCATAGTTATATCAATAATATTATCGAAACACCGACTGCGGAAAACATGGTTTTGTGGATGAATGAAAAGTTAGAAAAAAATTTACGGGAACAGGGGGTCTCTTTACACAAAATGCAATTATGGGAAACGAGAGATTCAAGCGTTACGTTGATTTCTGACAATGATTTTGTATAGGAGCTAAATATTTATAGAGCACTTCTTAAACAGGCTCTTCGGAAACCTTTTATAGACGAATATCTGTTTTCTTATGGTAATCGTTGTTGCTTGCGCGTTGCACTTTTTTAAAAAAGGTATTGATGAGCGATAATACAATACTGAATACCAATGCCCACCAAAAATTGGTAACGTGAAACCCCGGGACAACGGCACTTGCTCCCCAGATAAGAAAGGCGTTTATGATAAAAGCGGAAAGTCCGAGTGTAAAAACAGTGAGCGGAAATGTGAGGATTAAGAAAAGCGGCTTCAGAACGCTGTTGATAAATCCGATAACCACAGCAAGGACAAGTGCAGCTAAAAAGCTATCAACAGTTATGCCTGGCAGAAGATACGCGGCAACGATAATTGCAGATGTTGAAAGTAGCCAATTTATAAAGATATCCATATTATTATTTTAGCATAAGAGAATAACAAAACCATATGGGAATATCATATTGTGTTTTGCATCTCTTTCTTTATTATTTCAGCTACTTCTTTAATCGTTTTTTCTAATTTTCCTTCTTCATTGGTAACGACGTAGTCATATATATTTGTATGTTTGAACCATTCTTTTGTGTATATCAATCGTTCTTTTAGTTGTTCTTCCGGAATACCTCCCCTTCTTCGGATTCTGTCTTCTAATATGGTAAGTGGTGCGGTAATCATTATTGCAACAATCCCGGGGAATATTTCTTTTGCGTGAGAGACTCCTTTATATTCTATTTTCCATATACCGACTGAATCGGATTTTAATACACGATCTATCTCTTTTTTTGTAACACCGTAGAGGTTCCCGTTATATTGTTCCGCATATTCGATAAATTTTTTTGCAGCAATCCCCCGTTGAAATGCTTTCCGAGTAATAAAAAAGTATGGATTCCCCTCTGTGTCTCCAAGCCGCATAGGGCGAGACGTCGTGGTAATAACACGTTCTATGCGGAGATAATCCCGTAACCCTTCTATTACAGAGTCTTCTCCTGCTCCGGAAGGACCGGAGATGATGAATAGTGGTAGCTTCTTCATATCAATAATCATATGGCACATAAAATACGGATTCAATGGGAAATGCGTTTAATATTTTTTGTTGCCTAAAAATGACTGTATGGTTGTTTCAATATCTGCAACATCGTGTGCCTGCATTAATGCTACTCGTAACTGTTTCGCTCCCTTAAAGTCTGAAACATATGCCTTGAAATGTTTTTTCATAATGTTAAACGCGGACTCGGCGGGGAAATATTTTCTGAAAAGATGGGCATGTTCAATCATAATGGCGAAGCGTTCTTCAAGTGACATTTTGATGTGTTCATATTCAGTGTTAAAAAACCACGGTTTTCCAAAAACTCCACGGCCAACCATAATTCCATCAAGATTATATAGGGCCGCTTTTTCACGTCCTTCTTGCAAGGTACGTATATCTCCGTTTCCAATAATCAGCGGACGATGCGAAATATCTCCAGATGCATGTATCATTTCCGATGCTGTACCAATACGATCCCAATGTGTTGAAACTTTTGACATCTCTTTTTTTGTTCTGCCATGAATAGTTATTGCAGCGGGTTGTGCTTCGATAAGAAATGGTAGCCATTCTTCCAATGTGTCGCGATGATATCCAATACGTGTTTTTACCGATACCGGAATTTTGCTTTTGGCGGCACGTACCCCTTCTCTGGCAGCATGGATGACTTCTTGAGCAAGAAGTGGTGTTTGTATTAACGATGCTCCCGCCCCTTGCCGCTGTATACTTTTTTCAGGACACCCCATATTAATATCGATACCATCGAAGCCAAGTCCGCATATGTATTGGGTACATTTATATACGTTTTCAGGATTCGCTCCAAAAATTTGTGCGACAATGGGACGTTCGTTTTTTTCGTACACTAATCTTTTGCCTATCTCTTCTCTCCCCACAGAACACATTCCATCGCATGAAACAAATTCTGTCCACATTACATCGGGTTTGCCATATTTTGCAATCATATGCCGAAAAGGAGAATCTGTAACATCCGCCATTGGAGCGAGTGCAAAAAACGGACGAGGTAATTTTTTCCAAAATCCTTTTACCATATACACGTTCTATACCATACCGTCACGCAAACGGCAAAATTCGCAGTCTTTATTGCCACATCGTTCATCTGCGAACGAAACGGTCATAATTTTTTCTGCGACATCATATATTTGATTCATAAGCTCTTCTGTCTTTTTTGTATCAATAAAAAATTTTTCTTTTTGGTACGTTCCTTTCTTATTTGGTTCAATGAAATCTATCTCTCCACTTTCCATCCGTCCACGATATGGACCGGAAGCATCGAGCAATATTTTATAAAAAACGAGTTGTCGGACATAGTCCCCCGTCCCTTGCTGCGTTTTTCCTTCAAGGTCATTGCGTGTTCTTGTTTTTCCTGTCTTGTAGTCAACAACATTGATATTCCCATTTTGGGAGAATTCAAGTTTATCGAGTTTCCCTGTAAGTCGTATCTGGGGTAATCCATCCTTTTTCGGGATCATTACTCCACGAATAGACATTTCATTTTTGGTATCGGTTATCCACGTGTTTTTATAATAATCATGATACCCCGAAAGCGCTTCTTTCCCTTTTGTAATGACACTTTTATTTTCTTCTCGTTCCAGAATCGTATTCTTTGTACTTTCTTCAAATGTTTTTGTAAGCAATTCTTTTTTTGCTTCTCCTCCGCGGCATGCATCGAAATATGTTCGCATGGCAGCGTGTACGGCAGTCCCGTATGCTTGAGACACTGTCGGTGCTTTCGGCATTTGCAGAAGGTTCATATAGACATATCTCCATGGACATTCTAAAAAATTATTCAGTGCGGTTGCAGCGAGTCCTCGTTCTTCAAAAAGATGTGTAATATATTCTTTTTCAAAAGCATTAACTTTTTTACTCAGCGTGGGAGCAAAGTGAAGGGTGAGCCGTTCCGTATTTTGTCCCGTATACAAAGAGGTATCACCTTCGATTTTTAAGGGGGCATGCATTTCTTCGACAAACTGTGCAGGAATACGATCAGTGCCATCGTCTCCTGCTTTGGCGTATGAAATAAAAACCTGTTTTTTCGCACGAGTGATCGCGACATAAAAAAGACGGCGTTCATCATCGTTTTTTGAGTGTGCGTGTTGTACGTCGTCTCCTTTTTCAATGAGGTTTGGAAGCACAATCAGTTCCCTGATTTTTTTATTTCCCCAATGCCCGTCATACGCACGGACAATAAAGACATATTCAAATTCAAGCCCCTTCGCACCATGGGCGGTCATGCAACGAACAGCATCGGGAATGAATGTTCCCACAGACTCTTTGAGTGGGATATTTTGTTCTTCCAGAATTGTAAAATGGCGAAGACAGTTTGTAACTGTACAATGAGGGTTTTGTTCAACAAGTGATCGTACTTCTGAAAACAATGTGTTGATTCGTGATATTCGATCAGCCGAATCGTCACTTTGCATAATGTGCACAAGATACCCAGATTCGCGGACTAATGTCTCGAAAAATTCTGTGACGGGTCGATTTTGGGCTATGGTACGCCATTGTGAAAAAAGAGATGCGATGTGGTTCATGTGGGCAGGATTTGTGATGCCTGCCTCTGCAAGCTCGTTTTCATCAGTCAGCATTTCTATCAATGGTAGTTTTTTTATACGTGCAAGGCGGTTTGTTTTATAGATGTCTATCGGTTGTATATTCAAAAAATCAATATGGAGAACGGAAAAAAGTTTTTCATCTGAATCGAATTCGTCGATATATCTCATCAATAACAAGAAATTACGGATGTCAGGTATATCAAGGATGTTTTTCTTTGATTCTATTTTGAATGGTATTCCTTTCTTGTCGAGTAGATCAGCGATGCTGTTGGCATCTTTATTGTTCCGATAGATAATGGCGATTTCGCGTTTATCGACTCCTTGTGATATGAGCTGCGTTATTCGTTCGGTAATAAAAAATAATTCGTCCTCATCACGTTCAAAAGCGAATACTTCTATCGGGCGAGAGGTGTGTTGCGCTTTAGCGTGCAATATATCTGAAATATCGGTGAATATTTGCGTGATGCGTTGTGTGTTTTTTTCAATCATGCTTCCTGCAGCATCAAGGATGCTTTGAGAAGACCGATAATTATTCGTTAAAGTGATAAGTGTCGCATCAGGGTATTTCTCTTTAAAATATAGAAAATTTTTCAGTGATGCTCCTTGAAAACGGAATATTGCTTGCTTTTCATCACCAACAACAAAAATATTCGGGTTTTCATGAAAGCTGGCAAGAAACTCCAAGATTTGATTTTGCGCATTATTCGTATCTTGATGCTCATCGACAAGGAAATAATGAAATTGTTCTTGTAGCATACGAAGGAGCAGCTCGTTTGATGTAAGTGTTTGAGAAACTGACATAATCATATCGTCATAATCATACACATGCTCTGATGCAAGTAGCTCTTGGTATGCTTCGTATATATCCGCAAGCTCTTTGTCCTTATCGAGTTGATCAAGTCTTTTTTGATATGGTGCTTTGACCTTCCCTTTATATGCCCCTTTCTCATGTACGAAGTCACTCGCATTCTGTATACGATGCGTTTCTTCATCAACTAATAGCCGTAAATCTTTTGGTGTTTTGCCTTCACGTTTTAACGTACTTATCGCGGATTTCACAGCGCCGATGTACATGGATGGATATCGAAACGGACGAAGTTTCCCATCTGTCCCCCTTGCTTCAATTGCTTCCTGGATCAGCCGTACTTGTATTGCTTCGTCTGATGGTGTTCGACCGATAATTTCGTTAAACATATCAGGGTTGGTTTGTATAACTTCATTACAGAAGCCATGAAATGTGGCGATGTTAACTCCATATGCCTGTGACCCGATAATAGCCGAAAGTCGTCGTTTCATTTCAGCGGCAGCAGCTTCAGTGAATGTGAGTGCGAGAATATTTTCCGGCTCGGCATGCGTTTGTAAGAGGATATTTGCAATTCGGAGTGTGAGGATTTGCGTTTTGCCTGTGCCGGGACCCGCTACCACCATCACTGGACATTCAACAATATCAACCGCTTTTTTTTGAGCGGTATTGAGTTTGTTATAACGTTCGGTGAATTCAGGAGTCTTCATCTCTATATCAATCTATAAACCCTATTTTGTTAAAAAAGATTTCCAACTCTTTCTCTGTGATTTCACGAGCCTCCCCCTCTTTTAAAGTTCCGAGACGAATATTCATTATACGTATCCGTTTTAAATCACAAACTTGATATCCAACTGCCGCGCACATGCGTCTGATTTGATGCCTTTTTCCTTCTGTCAGTATGATGCGCATGGTTCTTGGACTTAATATGTTTACCGTGCATGGTTTCGCTTGAAAATTTTCGAGCCATAACCCCCTGCTCATTCTTTTTGCGATTCGTTCTTTTAATGGTTTGTCGACAGAAACGATGTATTCTTTCTCGTGTTCGTATTGAGGACTTAATAACCTATCAACTATGCGACCATCGTTAGAAAGCAACATGAGTCCATGAGAATCTTTGTCTAATCGTCCGAATGGGAAAACCGGTTCTTTTGTTTTAAAAATATCATCGATACTTTTTTCATCTTCGCGCGGATTATGTGTTACGATGCCTTTCGGTTTATAAAATGCATAATACACTCTCTTTTTTTGATCTTTTTGTAACAACTTTCCAATTACTACAACATCGCCTTTTTGTATTTTATCTCCAAGTACCGCAACACGACCGTTGATTTTCACTTGCCCTTGCTTGATAAATCCATCGGCTTTTCTTCTACTGCAATATCCTTTTAATAATAGATATCGGTTTATACGTATTGGATATGTTATTGATTCTTCCATGTGTTGGTTTCTATAGTTATGTTTTAATGGGAACCGATACTGTCCCAAAATAGCAATCAGAGACAGCATTGATCAAATTATTATACAATAATGCAGTGTTATTATGCTCCCTCTGCGCATATACTTCCACAGCTCGCAGGAAAAATCCATGGGTTATAAGCAAGACAGTCTCTCTTCGTGATTGGAGGAGTTGATATGTTTTTTGGATGCGTTGATATACCGAATTGATATTTTCGCACCCTTTTTCGTTATGTACCAATGCTGAAAGTATGCGTTCATTGATTGTATGTATAGTATTATTTTTCTTTTCGGTATGAGAAAAAAGTATATCAAGATCAAATGGTATCTCACGAATATATGGCAATGTCTCTATTGGTAGAGGATTTTTATTCATATGGCAGGCAAGAAAAAAAGCCGTCTCTACTGTTCTTTTTGAGGGGCTTGTATAGATACGGGATATTTTCTCAAATGGGACTGCTTTTTGTATTACTGCAAGATGAGAACGTAAGAATTCCATATCGGGTGATGGATTAAGAGTATTTACCCCTAATGCTTGTAAGACAGAAGAGGGCATTTCGGAGTGAGACGAATACGGTAATTGCAACTTCCCGTGTCGTAAAAAATAAGCGGTATTCATAATTAAAGTATATTTTTATTGTACTGTATATCAGTAAAAGAAGATAAGGGCATGTGTTGTCTATGCATGCCCTTATCTGATGTTTTGCTTAACGTATAATCTCAACGAACCCCTGTTGTCCATTAATGCGAACACGCATCCCTGTTTTGAGGATAGTGGTGGCATATGGGACATTCAAGACCGCTCCCATTCCTATTTCTCGAGCATATACTGCTCCATGGGCAAGCATCCCTCCAATCTCTGTTATCAATCCCCCTGTTGGTCCCAGAATCGCAAGAAGTGGTGTCCATGCGGGGTCGGTTGTGACAGTGACCAGAATATTTCCAGAGTATAGTTGTTTGCACTTTTCTGTTTCCTCAATAGAAGTAACAACAACGACATCTCCTTCTATTATCGCAGAGGTAACTCCTACACCGTATAACACGTTGTCTTGTGATGTGTATGGTCTCCCTATAGAACTCCAATCTGATGTCATGATAACAGGAGAAACACTAATATCTCGTGCGCTTATCATCCATTCCTTACATGTCGCAGCGATATTTTTATATACCATTTTTGACTGTTGAAAAAACGATTGATCTGACAGAGATAGTAATGTATTCAGTGGAAGGTAAAAAATATCGCCTTCTTCCATTCCGAACGCATGTTCGATCCTTACAGCATATGTACGTAATAATTCGTATGCTCGCAAAAATTCAAATTTCACGATTTCTCGAAGTGGTAGAATATTTTGTGCCGCTTGTATCGCCTGGTTCAATTCTCCTTGAAGACATCCTGCATGGCGCAGCACCTCAAATTCTACAGATGTTCGTTTCTCCTTACTTGCGGCAAAATCTGCTTGTGGATCATGTTGAATGCTTTTTGCACAATTACGTAAAATATCAGGATCTTGTCGATATCGAGGAGTCGCTATTTCAAGTTCGTGAATCGCAAGGTGTCCATATCGTATAAGCACGTCTTGTAATGATACGTCTCCTTGTTGCAATCGAAAAAGGTCGAGACTCATCTGTAGGTGCGGGTTGTGTTCTATCGAAGTTCCTCCTGTAAGCGCATTGATATACTGATCTGCTTGATCTCCATATATGGCTGAAAGAATTTTTCGAAGTCTGGCATACGCAAAAAATCCAACTCTTGCCACCTTTACAAATATGCGACATGCGTCAGTCCGTAAGAGGTTTGCAACATGTGCAAATTGTCTTGCGGCATCAATTACGGTTGGTGTTGGCGGCAAAGCTTGAAGCGTTTTTCTCCATCGTGATACAAACGCGGTATACATAGGGACTAGGTTCGCCTCGATATCTGCGAATTGTCTGAAGAACATTTCGTAGCACTCGTGGTACCTATCTCCGTCTGTGGTACCATATAATTCTCGAAGCAGTTTGCGAGAAGGACTTTGATCATACAGAACTATCTCAGGATAATTTGCAAGTGAAGGATTTTCTTGTATCAGATGAATATATAGTTGCACCAATTTGGTATATGCATAGAGAGGTATTCCTTTTATGCGATAGGTGCATGCATCGTGAATGATGCTACATCGCGGTTGTCCCCCAACAAGCACAAAAAATCCCGTATTCAACTCTTCTCCAATAGCATATCCTATTTCATTTCGTGCATGCCCAATTGCTCCACTCCCATGCCCAAACAAATAGGCAAAAAGTTCGAATGTCATCAGAGATGGATGTGGTGTAAGAATTTCTGCGATGTTTTGGTCACTGAACACATCGTGCTCTATATCAAGCCCGAGTGCAGCAAGACGCGATTGTTCTTGATTCCATTGAAAATCTATATCTTGTATTGTACAAAGCCGAGTTGCAAGAACATTATTTTTTGAGGGTAGAGCAGTTATATCTCTACTTTGAAAAATAAAAACAATTCCCTTTTCTCGAGCCCATTCAATATCTTGTGCTTTCCCATCAAACAAAGTGACGATACGATGAGCTGTTTTGATAAGCGCTTGTATGGTTGCATCGTCAATATTCGGCTTTGATGCTCCTTCGGTAAACAAAATCTTACCGGTCTTTTGATTGACATAGAATCTTCGTGGTTCAGTTTTACCTGATACTAATGTTTCACAAACATTCTCAACCACTTCGATAATAATGACATTTTCGCCATGAATAGGATCACAGGTGAACAATACGCCAGAGATATCAGGATGTGCCATTTCTTGAACCAATAAAGCTAATGGTGGAACGATTTCAACCCCATGTACTTCCTGATACGAACGTACAGTTGTACTAGTATAAGCTGTTGCGCATTCGATGACTGCATTTTCACATACAGATACAGGTATAAACAACTTCGTCAAAAATTGTCCCGCCCATGTCAAAATGCCGTCTTCACCAAACGCGGAACTTCGGATAGCAACCAATAGATCTTGAAAGTACGTTTGAATGGTCTGATGAATAACATCTGGTACTTTCTCCTCTATTTGTATCTTTTGTATTTCTTCTGTGGTGATGACAAAAGCTTTTTTAACAGGTATCCCTGCTTGCAATATACGCGCAAGGCGAAATGCTTTTGTCCCGACAGTACATTCGTCTGCATTTCCTATAAAACTGAGATTTTTCATGCTTTCCTCCTTCGATAATGTTGTTTAAAGAGATATACGTTAATTGGTAACGAACAATAAAGAACTAAAAAACGGCACAATGGTGCCGATGACTATCTACTACTTAGTATTCGTACTATTCACTCATCGACACAATGCACCTTTCTTAGTTTGCCAACTCCAACCGGTTTTTTTGGCGCAAAGTAAAAATGCGGTATCGAACCCATTATTTTTCGTGTTTATTTCTCGTGCTCCACGTGTTACGGTTGCGATGCTTGTTCTTAAATTTTTTGCAATTATTCTTTGAGGAATACCGTTTTTTAATTGTTTGATAATCTGTAAGCGTCGAGGAATTTCTATCAATTCTTTAGGCGTTAACAGTGCATTGAAAAATTTTTCCAGTATTGTTGTGTCGTCTGCAATCATTTGTATGATGCTCAAAAATTCTTTTATGTCTGTCTGGTTTGTTTGCATACTATTGTACTAGTACAATAGTATAATAACATTGCCATTGTCAACTACTCTACCATGACAACAATGCCTTAATTGTCGTATTATTAACTATATGAATATATCATTTGAGACATTAAAAATGACCTTTTTTATTTTTGTAGAAACGTACGGCGTGAAAGTTCTTATTATCCTTCTCCTTTTTTTATTTGGTAGATTTGGTTTAAAAAAGATTATCAAAAAAGTTACTCATGTGGTTTCTTCTGCGCGTAGTGCCGGTCAAATCGCGATAGTGCGCCGTACAAAAACATTGGAAAGTATTGTATTGGCTGTTGGGAATATTTTGTTATATGGTATCGTATTTTTAATGGCCATAAATCTGTGTGGTGTGAACACAACTCCTATCCTTACCGGTGCCGGAATCATCGGTCTTGCGGTTGGATTTGGTTCACAGACACTCGTCAAAGATTTTGTATCGGGCTTACTTATTTTAATAGAGAACCAATATAATATCGGTGATAGAATTAAAGTCGGTTCATTCGAAGGTGTTGTAGAAAAGATTACTGTTCGTTCCACTGTTTTGAAGGATGATAATGGAAATTTCTACTATCTTTCGAACGGAACAATAAACAATGTTATCAATTTTTCGCAAAATATCGAAAGTCAACAAAAAAACGAAAATGGCTAAATACCCACTCAATGGATACTCATGGAAGATAATGAAAAATAACTATCTAATGATAGTTATTTTTCATGTCTTTGCAATTCTATAAGCCGGATTCTGTACCACAATCAAAAGATCATGGCGATGACAATTTGTCTTGTCTTTTCGATTACTCTCAAGATCTATGCGGCACTCCCTTCGATAAACTCAGGGCTCGGCCTTGCACTCAAGTAAGGATTTTGCCGTTTCATTCTTCGACTTCACCAAAGGTAACCTTTGGTTTATACAAAGATTCACCCGTATACGGGTGCCTCATCCCTTTCGGAATCAGGCGTCACTGCTCGCACCTCTATCCGTAGACGAACGGACGACGGTCGTTAACCGTTACCCTTCTGCCTGCTGTGCCTTACGGCACAGCGACGAGTGTCCGGACTTTCCTCTCCTCCATATTTCCATTATGAAAAGAACAGTTTTATTGTGTGAAAATAAGAGGAGCTGTCATCTAAATTGCTTTTATAAAATACCATAAATCGAAAAAAATGGCAAGCCATTCTATAAGAATATGTGATTTTTTGTCAACCCGTCTATGATTGTTCTCATTCTGTGGTGAAGGTACAATGTATTGCGTTAAGGTAAATAGATTGTTTGCACGTATATGGACAAAACCAAATTTAAAAAAGACATTATTTTATTTGTCGGTATGGTTTCTGATCACGTTATCTCTGTTATACGGAAATATGGAGAGGAGACGCAACAAACGTTTCGTATCGGTTTACTGTACGACACCGCGACCCATGCGGCTGAAAAAGCAATGCCGCGAAATCAGGACATCGATATTGTACTTTCATGTGATGCTCGTTCTCCAGAGTCAATCGCCTTGATATTAGAACCATATCAAAAAAAGCTTTTATCAGTAACTATTAGGAATGAGCAAGACCTCGTATTGCTAAAAAAAATTCGGCCGTATATTAAATACGCGAAACTTCCTACAATAGAATCATTAACATGGTCTACTGATAGAATATTAATGCGTAAGAAATTACAAAACTATAATCGCAGTTTGATACCAAGATATATTATTGTTACCGAAATAAATAGCAAAGTGTTAGATGAAATAGATGGGAAAATCACCTTCCCTGTTGTAGTCAAACCGTCGAGCCCGACGTCCGGCGGTATTTTAATGAATATCTGTTATTACCGAGAAGAGCTTGAAAAAGTTCTTACTACCGTTTTAAAGAAAGTAAAACATTTAAATGGAACAATGATTTCCGATAAAAAACCCGAGGTTATTGTCGAGGAGTTTATCGAAGGAGACAGTTATTCGTTTGATGCGTATATATCACCGAGAGGGAAAATTCATTTATGTCCGTTAATCGAAATTAAAACAGGGAGATCAATGGGATTTGACGATTTTTTCAGTTATATGCAAATTACTGCCCCAAATCTTCCTAGTATAGATATAGAAAACGCACAGGATATAGCGACTCATGCATTAAAAACGCTCTCACTAACGAGTACCAGCGCACACGTAGAATTGATAAAAACAGAAACTGATTGGAAAATTGTGAGTATAGGACCAAAAATGAGCGGCTGGCGGAATGATTTATATGCTCTATCGTACGGTATTAATCATATTATAAACGACATACTCATACGAATTCCTCAAAAACTGGTATTTTCAAAACGCGTGAAACAACATACCGCAGTTTTGCGTTTTTATGCAAAACATGAAGGTAAACTGACAAAGTTGAATGGCATTAAAAAGATACAAGAATTGGAATCATTTTGCCGCATTCGTGTACGTAAACAGATCGGCGATATATGTCGTTTTGCAAAGAATGGCGCTACCCCCGTTTTTGATATAACACTCTCCAATAAAGACAGATCAAAACTCCTTGCCGATATCCGTCGTATTGAAAAAATAGTGGAAATCGTAACAGAGTAAAATGTACTATGACTAAAAATATTATTCTGTATGTCGGAACACCGCCGAAAGAAAACGATGCGATTCGAGCCTACGAAAAACAATCAAACCGTTCTTTTCGCGTTGCCTTACTCTATGATAATAAAAAATCAAAAAGACAAAATATTAAACCCCAAAATTTTGATATTTGTATTCCATGTAACTTCAATAGTATCCGTTCCATTACAAAAGCACTTATCCCTTATCAAGATGATCTGATGGTTATCACCGGTATCGGAGAAAAAAGTATGCCATATTTACAAAAAGTGATTCCCTATGTCCCCTATCTTCGTACACCAACTTCGGAGTCTCTCGGATGGTCAACAAGTAAAATCTTAATGAGAGAACATCTTCAAGCATACGACACAACCCTTACACCTGAATTCATGGTTGTTCGTGATATAACTGATAAAACGATTGCGGATATCAAAAATGTCGTTGGTTTCCCTTTAGTGATTAAGCCTACAGGTCTTGCTGAAAGTTTATTGGTAAGTATCTGCTATCATGAAGAAGAGTTGGAGCATATATTAAAAAAGACTTTTAAAAAGATTAAAGCAGTCTATAAGGCTGTGAGCGGTCGAGGAGAACCAACTGTTTTAGTTGAACAGTTTATGGAAGGAAAAATGTATTCGATTGATGGATATGTAAATTCTCGTGGTGCAACATTTTTTTGCCCTATGGTATATGTAAAGACAGGCCGTTCAATCGGTTTTGATGATTTTTTTGGGTATCAGCAAATGACACCGACAATACTCACTAAAGAAAGCATTGATGCGGCACAAGGAATTTCTAAAAAAGCAATCAAAGCGTTGTGCCTGCGAAGTACCACCGTACATATTGAATTAATGAAAACATCGAATGGCTGGAAGGTCATTGAGCTAGGACCGCGCAAAGGAGGATTTCGGCATCAAATGTATAGCCTCTCTTATAATATTAATCATACGATGAATGATATTCTAATTCGTATACCGGAGAAACCAATTATCCCTAAAAAGATAAAAGGATATACGGCTGCGATGAAATTTTTTGCGAAGAAAGAAGGGAAGCTCATTAAATTAACAGGTCTCAAAAAAGCTGAAGAACTGAAATCTTTTTATAGTCTTAAAATTAGCAAAAAGCTTGGTGAACAATGCAGGTATGCGAAACATGGCGGACGGAGCGTTTTTAATATCATTCTGTTTAATCCCGATCGTTCAAAACTCCTTGCCGATATCCATCGTTTGGAACAGATGATTAAGATAGAAACTGATTAACGCAATAAGGTGTTCATGGTTAAAAATATTATTTTATTTGTTGGGAATTTCCCGAAAGAAATAGATTCTGTGCGAGCATATATGGCAGAGACTCATCGTGATTTTCGTCTCGCGCTATTGCATAGGAAATATAAAGTGCAAAACTATCCTAAGGGAAAATTAGATATTATTTTAACATGTGATCTTAACTCTCCTGACGATATTACAAAAACATTATTACCATATCAAAATGAATTATTTGTAATAACATGTGCCGATGAAAAAAGTGTACAATACTTAAAAAAAATTATCTCATACGTCCCCTATCTAAACACACCCACATCAGAATCTCTTGAATGGGCAACGAACAAAATTACTATGAGAGAAAAATTGTCGATATACGACAAAACGATTACTCCAAATTATAGTATAGTTTGTGATACGACCAAGAAGACAATTAAAGGAATTATAGAAAAGGTAGGTTTTCCGTTACTCATCAAGCCAAGCGGTTTAGCAAGTAGCATGCTTGTTAATCTTTGTTATCATGAAGAGGAGCTGGAACAAAACCTGAAGATGACTTTTCGAAAAATTCGTTCATTATATAAGAAAGTTGATGGTCGAGGAGAACCAACTGTTTTAGTTGAACAGTTTATGGAAGGAAAAATGTATTCGATTGATGGATACATTGATGGAAATGGCGAAATCTATCTTTGTCCATTAGTACGGGTCAAGACAGGCCGTTCATGCGGATTTGATGACTTTTTTGGATATGAGCGTATAACACCAACATTGTTACAAGAAGAAACTATGCAGGCGGCAGAGGAAACAGCAAAAAAGGCGATCTATGCACTTGGTCTGCGCAATACCAGCGCTCATATTGAGCTGATGCACACTCCTCAAGGTTGGAAAGTTATTGAACTAGGGCCACGGATCGGCGGATATCGGCATAAAATGTATAGTCTATCGTATGGTATCAATCATGCGGTTAATGATATTCTAATTCGTATACCGGAGAAACCAATTATTCCTAAAAAAGTAAATGGTTATACCGCGACACTTATGTTTTTTGCAAAAAAAGAAGGGAAACTACTTAAATTGAATGGAATAAAAAAGATTCAAGAATTATTATCGTTTGTTGAAATAATCATAAATAAAAAAGTTGGAGATATGTGCCGTTTTGCAAAAAACGGTGGGAGTTTCGTGGTGACGGTTACGCTTTTTAATGAAAATCGTTCAAAATTACTTGCCGACATTCGTCGTCTTGAACAAACGATTGTTATTGAAACAGCATAGCTCGTATTTAAAAAAGTAAGGGGAGGTCTACGCAATGAGCCTCCCCTGTCAGAAATGTTGAGATGTATTTTAGGTGAAGGATGTCTTTCCATTCATCCATAAATATAAGTATTCGGCTACTTCTTTCCATCCTTTCTCTCCGATAATCCAATGAGCGTGTCCATGAAATTCTTTGTATGCTGCACCATAATGTTGTGCTATTTCCTTCACTACTGATGCAGGGGTTATTCTATCTTTTTCTGCTCCTATCACCAATACGGGACATGGAATTTCTTTTGCTTCAATCCAGGACGCTTTCCCTGCATCGAAGAAAGAAAAACCGATTTCACTCGCTGCGCGGCCTGATTCATACACAAACTTTTCAAAAACTTCTCTTTGCTCGTCAGGTGACAACTCATGCAACATTGCATACACTGCTTCTCCAAAAGTCGGTTTACATGGCCTTTCCCAGAAGTTCAATCGGAAGAAACTACTAGAAAAACTTCTCACTACAGACCATCGGAAGGCAAAAACGTCGTGCGGTGGTGCGGGTGTAATCAATATCGCTTCTTTCGCAAGACCTTTACTCGCCAAAATAAGAGCTAATAGACCTCCCATTGAGTGTCCCATAATTATTGGCGGTTCTTGCAATGCGCGAATTTGTTGCTCCAGATGTTCAACATAATCTCGCAAACTGATTTTTCCTACATCTATTAATGCCTTTCTATTCGCTTCTTTTTCGTGCAACAATAAAGTTGGCACGATACAATGATATCCATTGGACTCGAAAAACGTTTTATACTTTTCCCAGTACCACGGTCCTCCCCACATTCCATGGATCATGAAGATCACTTTACTATTATTTGGCATAAGAATACGCCTCCTTTCTTAATTTATTAAGGTCCTTTAATAACACAAAGAACTTATATGTATATATTCTCAATAAGTTGACAGGTTTGTCAAATGGTTTTACTCTGTGAGCAGTTCTTACAATACCTTTTTTTATTAATTAACCTTAATGTCAAGGAGGGTCATATCATGAGAAAACGTATTTATACGGTGTTATGTGTCGATGATACGGAAAGCATTCGGACCGGGATAGAGAAAATACTCAACAAGATGGGACATATTTGTGTTGCTGTCGACGGTCCACGGAAAGCGATTACAACGCTGAAAGAAGAGAAAGGTTTAAAATTTGATGTTTTGCTTAGTGACATTGAATTACCAGAAATGAATGGTATTCAGTTGATAAAAATCGTACAAGCACATGACCCTACTATCAAGGTTATTGTCATGTCTGCCAATCCACTTGAAAAGATTCTTGCCCGATTTCGGTGTGGAGATTTAATTTCTGCACGTAACTTCCTTTTTAAACCGTTTGAGCCTGATGCCCTTCTGCATACAATCGAGGACAATGTCGCCGTTCATTAGATAACGTATTGTACCAATCATGGGGAGCTAACTTGTAATACAGGTTAGCTCCTTTTTTCTTTTTTGATATTCCTCATAGAGCCTTTTCCATATATTCCATCCACGAGCATAACTTGCAATACTTGCCCAATAGTGCAAATACATATTCAAGACCATAAATCGATGTTTTTCTTCATCGGTGAGTCTTATCGCTTCGTATCCTTTCAGAACTCCATCCATGAATGGTTGATGGTTCCATACCAATTGAGAAAATGCGAGATCATAGAGCGGATCACCTCCAACAAGTTCGTTTGGGTCAATGATGCGATAATTAGTAATTTCATTTTGCTTGTTATATTGGACAAGAAAATTATTCCCTCCCGGATCACTGTGAATGAGTCGAGGGGTATCGACGTAGCGATACTTGTCAGTCAAAATTTTTTCTAAGAAGATATCTTCTCCGTTTGAAAATGAAGCATGGATGGTATCAACCTCTTTTTTTACTTCTAAAATACGATGTAACAAAATATGTGCCCAATCGTTATGATTGTCAAAGGTATTTGCATAACTTATTTTTCCAAAATTTTCTACTGGTATAGCATGAATTTTTCGCAATTCCTTGCCGAACAATGCGCCTGCTTCGTACTTTTTACTGTCAGACAATTCATTTGCTCGTATGCCGTCGAAATATTCCAAAATACAATAGTCATAGGGAATTTCTTTTTTAGAAAAATCATAAGAGATGACACGAGGGACTCTTATATTATGCACTGCTGCACGTTTTAAAAAGAAAATTTCGGATGGTAGATCGTCCTGAAAAGATATTTTAATAATATGTATTCCAAAAGATGTTTTAACTTTAAAAATTTCACTCGTATATCCCCCTCCCATTCGTTGAGGCACATCATTACAACCATACGGAACGATTATTTTTTTGATATATGAGAGAATGTCACCGTGACATTCAGATTGATTATTGGGACAAATCGTCATTTCCTTTCATCTCTCTTTTTACATCGATACGATCTTTATATTTTGAGAGTGTCTGGTCAAGAATGAAGCCCAAATCAATGTCAAACTTATTTGCGATAATAATTAATGAGAAAAGAGCATCACCTATTTCCGAGTCTAATTCTTTATGATACTCTAGGAACTCATTTTTCCCATAATTGCTCATTTTGATGATTTCTTTCGAAATTTCACCAACGGAAGAGACAAGTTCAAGAGCTTGATATTCTGGCGCATAATGTAAATTATGCTGTGATATAAATTCTGACACTTCTCTTTGTATATTCTTCATACTGTAATAATTATTGTATTGGCATTATAACATGTTGCTCCCCCATCGCATATGCCGCTACCTGATATGGAGAAAAATAGAAAATGATTTTATTTCCGTTGATAATAAAATTTTTAAACGACTCAATTTCCGGTTTTGTCCCTTGATAAATTGACTGTGTGTCAATTGGTCCATCTATGCCGTTTTTTTCATATACTATTGCGAATTGTTGCTGTAGGTCTGCTCGAACGTACTTTGATATGATTTCCAAATACTGAAGATCGTTAAGGAATATATCGGCAAGTGTTACATTTTTATGATTGATTACATCGTATGAGAAAGTGACAATATTTGTATATCCATGTGCTCCTCCTGCAGGATACCCTCCGAAACGTACAGCAGCACTGATATAACGAGATGACACTTCGCCAATTTCATACTCTACATGAAATTCAAAGGGGATTTCCGGTAAAACATTTTGCGCTAAATGAGCTGTTTCTAAGTGAGCATTCCAATTATCTGTTGTAAGGACTATAAATTCCTGCCATGCATCTTGTATGGTGGTTGATATTTCATCGTTAAATGCCGTATCTACTCCGTCAAATTGGGGGTATGTCCCTTTTGGAAGACAGAGATCATTTCCTCCTGCAAGTTTGATTGTCTTAATCATAGGATGAGATGCGATAGTTTGTACGGGCGAATTTTGTATTAAATTTTTTTTGTTTGAATATGAAATAAATAGATATATACCGATAGAGATAATAATCGTACTAACAGAAACTATGACAAAAAATTTTTTATGCATTTTTATATAATATAAATTTTAAATAAGCTTTTATTTAGAATATATTGTACGACAAATATATAAAATCGGCACGTCTCCTAAGAAAATAGTAATACTTATAGTTGCATTATCATTTTTTTCAATCGTAAGGATGTTATCGATATGTTTTTTAGGAATAATGACTATATGAAAGGTATATACAGGCCTATGTTATATAAAAATATCAATGGTTGTTATTGTATAGAACAAGTTTTATGCACCAGCTTGAATAGTTCGAACCAACCGATACCTAACAATGCCGCGCAACCGGTTAAGAAGAGATCGTCCGGGTGCATAACGGCAAAATGAAACAAATTTTGCAGCAACGGTACATATAGAATAGACATCATAGCGACAAAAACTCCACATATCGTCAACCAAAGAGACCATGTCCCATTTTTTAGAACATTTAAAAGAGAACGAGATGAGGACAGATTGGTTACGATAAGAAAAACATTACTTACGACCAAAATCACAAATGTAAGGGTTCGGGCTTCTAGCTCGCCGCTTCCAATATGCAATACATATAAAAACACTGCAAAGACTATTGCGAGAACACTAACCCCTTGGAAAAAACTCAACGCAAACAACTTAGTGTCAAACAAAGGTTTATCCAAATTTCGTGGTGGACGGTGCATAATTTCATCTTCAGCAGGTTCCGCTTCAAAAACAATAGTACATGCAGGATCGATGATTAATTCCAAAAACGCAATATGGATAGGTAAAAGGACTATAGGGAGATTGAATAACACTGGAAGTAAGGCGATGCCTGCGATAGGAATATGGACAGCCAAGATATACGAAATTGCTTTTTTTAGATTGTCGTAAATTCGACGTCCGAGCTCTATCGCCTGAATAATAGAAGAAAAATCGTCATCAAGTAAAATGAGTCCCGCTGCTTCTCGAGCAACATCCGTACCTTTTTCTCCCATTGCGATACCAACATGTGCGGCTTTTAATGATGGGGCATCGTTTACTCCGTCTCCTGTCATTGCGACTATTTCTTTGTTTGTTTTTAGGGCATTAACAATTGCAAGTTTTTGTTCAGGCATAACTCGCGCAAAAATGTTTACGGTTTTTATTCTTTCTCGTAACTCGTTACTGCTCATAGTATCGATTTCTGTTCCAGTAATATACACTTCTGAATTTATAAGCCCTATTTGTTTGGCAACGTATTGTGCGGTACCTGGATAATCACCGGTAATCATAATCACTCGAATACCTGCTTCATATGTCTTTTTTAAAGATTCTGCGACAATAGGCCTAATCGGGTCTGTAAATCCGAGTAGACCCAAAAACTCAAAAGAAAAATCATGTTGATCCCGTGGTAGTTTTTGTCGAGCGAAAGTCGCTTTTGCAACTCCAATTAATCGGAATCCCTTGTATGCCCATGCCTGAATTTGTTTCTGTAGTTCTTCTTTTTGTTCTTCCCTAAGATGGCACAGATCAGCGATTGCTTCAGGAGATCCTTTTGTGGCAACAACATATTCTGCCTGATTCGTCGATTCCTATACATGCGACAGGGCGATCATGTTTTTTGACAAAGGGTACTCTTTACAAAGTTTCCACTCATTATGAAAATGAGCTGCCTGATCAATGAGTATTTCTCCTTTTTGTTTTATTTCCTGTTCCATCGGGTCAAACGGATTTTTTTGACTCGCAAGTACTGCATATTCCATCAGTGCATGATATGATTCGGGGATTATGCCGTTCTCATGATTATCAAGTAAATACATTTCTCCGCCAGCGTATAACCCTGCCAATTGCATTTTATTCATCGTCAACGTTCCTGTCTTATCAACACATAAAACAGTTATTGCTCCGAGCGTCTCAATGACGGCAGTATTTCGTGTCAAGACATGACGTTTTGATATCCGCCATGCACCGAGCGCGAGAAAAATTATCAAAACAACCGAGAATTCTTCCGGTAACATTGCCATACTGAGTGTCAATCCTGCCAAAAGTCCTTTAAACCAATCTCCTGATGTTATCCCATATATACAAATTATTGCTAAGCACAGTATAACTCCGACAAATGCAAAAATACGTACAAGACGAGTAGTCTCTTTTTTAAGCAACGTGTCTTCAGTTGTTACATTTTGAAGAGCTGTTCCGATTTTCCCCATTTCACTCATTATGCCGGTAGCGGTCACGAGTGCCATGCCATGGCCGGAAATAACCAATGTCCCCGAATAGACAAATGGTTTATTATTACCGCCCGACTTTGCAATAGGTTTTTTATCGTCCCATTCCGTCTTACATACGGCAAGCGCCTCACCTGTTAACAACGATTCGTCAATCGTAAGATTCATGGAAGAAAGAACAACCCCATCTGCAGGTATGCGATCCCCTTCTTGTAAAATAATGATATCATCTTTTACTACCTCGCGGCTTCTAATGCGTTTTTGCTGACCGTCTCGAACTACAAATGTCTCAGGGCTTGATAACTTTTTTAATGCTTCAAGTGCACGCTCGGTTTTTCTTTCTTGATACAACGTTATTCCTATAACTATAAAAACGAAGGAAAGTAACAGTAACGCATCACGCAGTTCTCCCAACAGCAAATAGATGGCGCCTGCAGCAAGCAATAAAAAAAGCATTGGTTCTTGTAAAACTTTTAAAAAAAGAGCAAAAATAGTTTGTTCTTTCTCTGACGGCAATTCATTATACCCGTTGCGTTTTAATCGCTCGTCGGCTTCTTTTTGTGTTAATCCCGTGATCATGTTGTATTTACAAACATTACTATTTTATCATTTTTTGTTTTCCTTCACCTCCGGATTTTTACTTTTATAAAAGGAGGAGACCTATAAAAAATGAGATTGCATTACACACCAATGAAAAGATAAATGCACGTTTAAATGTAGTTTCTAGAATCAACCATATAATAATTGTTTCAACAGATAATGCAAATAGTTCGCTTATGAGTAGAAAATATATTCTTGACGATATAAAAAAAGGAAATACAAACCAAATATACGGAAGCGTTGCGCCCGAGCAAAAAATTCCGACAAAGATAATCATTTTTGTCGGAATAACGGACTTTTTTACACGATATATTTTTCGAATAAGTAAAAAAAGAATACTTACTTCTGTGATTACGGTGAGGAATAATGCATATAGAAATTGCAAAACGTCATTCATACTTAACAACTTGAACCAAATAGACGTTTAAAGAAACATTTTATCGTTACCCAAAATCCCTTTCTTTGTGGCACAATTGGTTGTGGCTCTATTTTTGTATTTTCCTCCTGAATTGGTTTCGAATCATTTTTTTGCCGTGGAGAAAAGGTATCTATACGTGTCGCTGTCCCGTCATTATATTCAGAGACGTGTTTTGATTCATACAGTGTTACTGTGTCATCAGAAATATCAGAAATAGCATATTCAATGCGCTCTTTTACTAATGGATCTCCATTATCTACTAACCCGCCATAAGGATTGACTATATCGTCTGCCCCATACAGATGCATATCGGATACATCAAGAACTTCGATGCCGACCAAATCAGCATAAGATTTCTCAACAGCAAATATTTTGACGGCATTGAACTTATAACCGAGTTCAAGACAAGTATTTTGCTTAAAAATGTAGTTTTCATATCCATTAGTTGTCGGCCCTGTAATATGACCAATAATATAAAAATTATCAAAATCATCTATGTTAGTTATCGTTACACATCTTTCTAGCTGATGAGAATCCGGCGGCACGATATCTGCGTGTACGCATGACGCGATACACACTCCTATAAACAGATAAACAATATAGATAATAAATCGTTTTTTCATGTTCATATTCTACGACCGATATGGATGTTCAGGCAATACTATTATCAATGATTACGTAAAATCAATATATTTTGGTCTAATGTTTCATTACAGAGTTCGGCGAGCAAGCTATTTTTCCAATTACCAAGAAAAATATCGAAATGATAGGCCGTGGCAAGCCCCCGTATGGTTTCTTCAGAACGATAGAATGTTGTTGTTTCAGCGCCTTCAAGATGCCCCGATTGTGGATCTCCTGATGTTTTGAAAAATTTAATGGTAATTTTGTCTCCTTCCTTGAGTTGTCGAGTCTCATTATCAGGGAAAGCTTCACCATTATAAAAATATCGTGCATTTGTTGAGTAGCTTTTTAGTTCAGGAGATAAATTCCCTATTGTTGAAATAAGGATTCCCTCTTTCTTTAGTTTTTTTGAAAAAAGACAAAAAAGTTTCTCTATATCTTCAATGTAGTCAAACGTATATTTCATGATTGCGCAGTCAAGACTTTGATCGTCCAATTCTTCCAGGTATTCCGAAATGTCCTTTTGGATAAAGCGTATTACTTTCTCCCTGTCTCGATATTCATCAGTATCAATATATTCTTTGGCAAGATTAATCATATAAGGAGATACATCGACCCAGTCGATGCAGCTTTTCGGTTCTGTAAGTAACTTTGCAAAAAATTGATGATATCTGTCAGGGTGTGCTCCCCCTCCTAATTCTGCAACATGAAGGGGTCTTTGAAAGGTTTTAGTTTCATACATCAAAACCCGATCAACGATTGCTGCAACGCGGAAATTTTTATCATTTTGTTCAAGCGCGGCAAAATTTCTCGCAACATCCGATAAAAAGTACATTTTTAGATTATCTTTAACAATAGCCATATTTTTGAACCTAGTGTTTAGCATTTTCCCCACCTATGAGTAGGATTTTTTCTCTCATATTTTTTTGCGGTTGTCTTTGTTATAGTATGCCACGGTATTCTCATTTTTGCACCAACAATAGATGCAAACACACAGCGGCATGCTGTTGTGTCAACCTGTTGCAGTTTATAAAAAATTTCATACAGATCACGCTTCAAAAACTCATCGACTGTGTGAATATCAATCTGTCGCAATCTCGATGCTATTTTCTTCCCAATATTTGGTAAAGATTCTAATTTATTCACCGAGGAATACCGCGACAGCTTGCTGCGCGGTAACCATAGTTTAGAATAAGAGCATGCGATCGGTCAGAAAGACAGAACACAATGCATACCAAATACATCATCATTTCGTTACACCTGTGAAATACCGGAAGGCATTATTAGGTCTTTCTGATCGAGAGCATACTCTTCTACAAATAGCAAAAGAGATCGAAGAGCGATATGATATCCAGTTTGAACAAATAGGGATAGACACAAATCACGTCCATTACTTAGTAAGCGCAGCCCCAAAGTTCTCTCCATCAAAAATCATCCAGATAATAAAAA
>JAZDFH010000076.1:0-9490 GCA_043808035.1 bacterium
ACTCGTAATGTGATTATCGTTCATTGTTATTGTCATTAATACTCATGGTATGATAATCACCCAGCAAAAAGGAGCTTTCAGCTCCTTTTTGTGTTGGAATGGGTTTTTATTTCAGGCTACTTGTGTGTTGGACAAGACTATGCATTTACAATTGGCATTAATCACGGTAGAATGAGTGGACAAATGGTGGATCATCTACATATCCACGTTTTGCCGCGTTTTAAAGACGATGGAGGTAAATCTATTCATTCAGTAGTGAATAATAAGCCGCATGAGTCGATTAAAGCGATGAGAGAGAAGATAATACAAAAATAATACATGGGAATTGTAACAAAAAAGAGAGAAGGAGAATCGACTAATTCACTTGTTTATCGTTTTACGAAAAAGATGCGTCAGAGTGGCATTTTAAAAGAAGCGAAGAAACGACGATTTCATGATCGTACAATAAATAAGAATAAGCGTCGGTTGTCTGCAATATATCGTTCAGAGAAAAAGGAAAAGATAGAAGAATCTCGGAAGGCAGGTCTTCTCTAAAAGCTTACTCAATATTTCATGTCGAGCTTAAACTTTCAAAGTTTTGAGCGAAAATCGAGATATTATGACGGTATTTCAACAATATGCAGTCGAAATTTTGAAACTTCGGCCGACAAGCGCGCTTTTTTATCTATGCGATGAAATCTTGAACAGGCTCTAAAATAAAAGGCGCGAATAATCGCGTTTTTTTTACTATTATTATGAATACTACACGAGAAAGAATTATTAATGATATAAAAATCGCTCTTAAAGGGGGAGATCGAATGGTTGTGGAGACATTACGTATGCTTCAATCGGAGATTAATAATGCAGCAATTGCAAAGCGTAGTACCAAAATGGAATTATGCGAAGAAGATGTTATTACGGTCATTAAAAAAGAGGTAAAAAAGAGGAAAGAGAGTATTACTATATATAGTAATGCGGGCAGGAATGATCTTGCTTCAAAAGAGACAGTCGAGCTTGAAGTTTTAAAAATGTATCTTCCCCAAGAAATGGAGGTAGCGGACATAGAACGTATAGTCAAAGAAGTTATCAGTGGTGGCGTAAATAATTTTGGAGATATCATGAAGACTGTTTTGCATAAAACTGCCGGCATGGCGGATGGGAGGACTATTAGTGAGATTATTAAACGAAATTTATGAAAAAGAGTGAAGAAATACGATTGCGGTGTCTCTCAATTGATATTTTAGAATTTTTAAAAGTAAAAAATGTTGGTGTTGGTGTCTATGTTATTAACGACAATAAAATGATAGAATTGAACAAACAGTTTCGGGGGAAGAATGAGACAACGACGGTACTTTCTTTTGAAGCACCTGTAGGATTTCCTCATATTCCCTTTCAAAAGAAGCAAATTGGAGAGATATTTTTGAGTGCTGATTGTATTGCAAAAAGAGATGAACCAATAGAGTATTTTTTAGCCCATGGTATCCTTCACTTGCTTGGTTTCAGTCATGACAAAAAAAGTGATAGAATAGAGATGGGAAAAGAAGAGGATAAGGTATTATTATGGCTCAAAAGCAAGTATTAGGACTCGATGTGGGATCACGGACAATTAAGGCCGTTATCGCGGAGAGAAAAGAAGGCGGAAAGATACAAATTACTGACTATATAGTTGGAGAGTCTCGTGGTATTCGGAAAGGTATAGTGGTTGATATGGATGAAGCGACAGCTGCTTTGAATACTGTTTTTACAGAAGTAAAACGTCTTTCGAAAGGGGCATTAAAAAATATTTATCTTGGTGTTGGTTGTTCAGATGTGCAAGCACAAATTTCTCGCGGTATTGTCGCGGTATCTCGCGCAAATTCTGAAATTCATCTTGATGATGTAACTCGTGTATTACAAGCATCCGAAGCGGTTAACTTGTCTGCAAATAGGACTATTTTACATACGATTACACGTGAATTTATTGTTGATGGTATTGGTGATATTCAAGACCCTTTGGGAATGGTTGGATCACGTCTTGAAGTTATGAGTGTCGTTGTTGATATATTTCAGCCGGCGATTAGGAATATTATGAAATGCATTGAAGTGAGTGGGGGCACGATAACGGAGATTATCTTCAGTCCGTTGGCGGCCGCTGAATCTGTCTTAACTAAAAATCAAAAAGAGTTAGGTGTTGTGATTATCGATATCGGTTATGGTACGACCGGTGTCGCGGTATATGAGGAAAATAAGTTGTTGCATACTAAGACAATCCCTGTTGGGGCGGGACATATTACGAATGATTTGGCTGTAGCTCTAAAAATACCTGTTGAGGTGGCAGAACGCATCAAGGTTGCGTATGGCTATGCTGTTTCACGAGAAGTTCCTGTTAAAGAAAATGTTGAATTGCGCAAAATTGATAAAAATTGTAAAGGAAACCCATCACGGAAATTTATAGCGGAAATTATAGAAGCTCGGTTAGCGGAGATTTGTGAGCTTGTTAATAATGAATTACAGCGTATAGGAAAAGGCGCACGGTTACCTGCAGGGGTTGTCTTGGTTGGTGGAGGGGCTAAACTACCCGGTATAGTAGAGTTATTTACCAATGAGATGAAGTTATCTTCTCAGATTGGTTTACCGCAGACTTCATTGTTTGAAACATCTCATGAAACGGGGGAGTTATTGGAGTCTCCTGAATATTCGGCTCTTTTAGGGTTGACAGTGTGGAGTGATTTACATGAAAAAAAACAGAGATCTTTATTAAAAGGTAAGGGGGTATTATTTAGGGTATTAAAGAGTTTTCTTCCGTAAAAAGATAATTAGAGGTATAAATAGATACAAAGAAGTACAGTCATTACTATGGCAAAAGAAGAAATAAAAAATAAAACAAGTAAGAAAGAAAAAAAAGCCGATAAGAGGGAAAAACAACCGACGGTAGGTGTTAAGGGAGGATGTAATCGTTCTTTTGTGCGTATCAAAGTTGCAGGTATTGGAGGAGGAGGAGGTAACGCAATTACAAGGATGCGGGATGGGTTTATTCGTGGTGTTGATTTTATTGCCATCAATACAGATGCTCAAGATCTTGAATATTGTGTAGCCAAACAGAGGATTCATATCGGACGTGTTATAACACGTGGTATGGGCGCAGGAATGGATCCTGAACTTGGGAGGAAGGCCGCGGAGGAAAATAAAGGTGAAATTGCGGAAGCTCTCCGCGACACGGACATAGTGTTTTTAACTGCTGGTTTTGGAGGTGGTACTGGGACAGGTGCTACTCCTGTTATTGCTGATATTGCTAAAGAAAGTGGTATTTTGACGGTTGCTGTGGTGACTAAGCCATTTTCATTTGAAGGTGCGGCGCGGATGCGTATTGCGGAAGATGGTATAGCGGAGTTACGTAATAAGGTTGACACGTTACTCGTTGTTCCCAACGATCGGATTTTTAATATTATTGATAACGATACACCGATAATAAAAGCATTTGAAAAAATTGATGAAATTTTAAAAAGTGCAGTTCAAGGAATCGCTGAGATGATCTCATCTGCAGGTCTTATTAATGTTGATTTTGCCGATGTTCGTGCGATTATGGCGAATGCGGGGGAGGCGGTGATTGGTGTTGGTACCTCAAGTGGACAGGGGCGGGCCATGAAGGCGGTCAAGCAATCTATAACATCACCGTTACTTGAACGGACGATCGAAGGGGCCCGTGGTGTTTTATTTGCGGTTGCGGGGGGTAGGGATCTGAAGATGTCTGAAATTAATGAATCTGCTCGGGCGATTACTGATGTTATTGATTCGAACGCAAAAATTATTTTTGGTGCATATCATGATCGAAAATTGAAAGCCGGACAAATTAAGGTTGTCTTGGTGGCAACCGGCTTCGACGGTATGGCATTCTCAAGAGCAGGGGCTCATCCTCTCGAGTTGTTTGCTCCAGAGGTGAAGGCATCTTTGCTTGCGGAAGAGCGGTTAGAAAAGGAATCACGAGGTAAAAAAGTAGAGGAGACGGTATCAGAAATTATGTCATCGACGGATGAAGAACCCATAGATCAAAAAACTGAAATGGGAGAAATTGAGGAAGATATATGGGGTGTTCCAGCTTTTTTACGGAGGAAGAAACGATAGCTTTTTTTGGTATAAAAAAACACTTCATGAATGGTAAAGAAAAATTATTAAAAATCAAAGCTGCAGCGTAGTTACTCGGGGAGGACAAAAACACATTGAGGAATGGATAAAAAGAGGGGAAGATAAAGGTTAATTTAACAGGAGGATTATGTTGGAACGAAAAGTTATCGCATTCGGAGTCTTCGACGGATTTCACGATGGGCACAAACATTTTTTATATGAGGCCTCTCGACAGGGTGATTTTTTGATTGTTGTGGTTGCTCGCGATGAGGTGGTGCGACACCTCAAAAACTGTTCGCCGCAGTATTCTTTAAAAGAACGGGTTGCCGCATTGGAGGATACTGAAATAGCGGATATGGTTATTCCGGGAGATAGAAAAATCGGTTCATGGCAAGTTTTGCGGCATGAACGCCCGCATATTGTTGCAACGGGGTATGATCAATTTTTGATAAGAAAAAGTATTGAGGATGTGTTTACTCCTGACCAACGTTTTTTTGAGATCGTGACAGTGAGTCCTTATAAGGCTGGCAGATATCACTCAAGTTTATTGTTTAATGATGATGAATAGGTGACGGTTTGTTTTTTGTCAATCGGCACCCTATAATTGGTAATATGAAAAAGGTTATGATTTTTGGATCATTCGGTGGTACTGAAGAGAGTTATAGCGCGTTACTTGATGAAGCACGGCATCATGGTAATTACCTTATTGTCGTGATTCCCCAGGATAGCCTTGTTGAGCATTTAACGGGAAAGTTGCCGACTATTGATTTTGCGGAAAGATTTGATAATTTAAAAAAGAATAGCGGTGTTAATGAAATTATTATCGACAATGTTGATACAAGTATTCGAGAGATTATCGAGGAGAAGAAACCTGATGTGCTTGCATTTGGCAGCGATCAAGAGGTATTGAAAGAGGCAATAGAAGAGATTGTTGAGAGTCTTGGAGAACCGATAGAGGTAAAGGTCTTAAAAAATTTTGAATCAAATACATAATATGCTTGACATTAATTTTATAAGAAAAGAACCGGACCGAGTTAAGTCTGGACTGAAGAAAAAGGGCATTGATGGCGTAATCATTGATCGGTTTTTACAAATTGATGACGAGTGGCGCGAGAAGATGACGGAAATCGAACAAGTACGGGCTTTGAAAAACCAACTCGGGTCTAATGATCGTGAAAAGGGTAAGGAGATGAAAGAAAAAGAGAAAACACTGAATGAATCCATCGATATTTTAAAGAAAGAACGGCTAGTTGTGTTGGAACAGATTCCAAATCTTCCGCCAGACGATGCCCTTATTGGGAAGGATGAGTCTGAAAACGTTGTTTTGCGTACTGTTGGTATAAAACCGGAATTCACGTTTCAGCCGAAGGATTATATAGATATTGCGAAAGCGTTGATTTCGACTGATTGTGCTGCGAAGTCTGTAGGCAGCAGATTTGGGTATCTTTTTGGTGATATGGTGCTTTTGGAATTTGGTTTGGTTAGGTTGGTGATGGATACATTATTACCACATGGTTTTATTCCTGTTATCCCACCTGTTATGATTAAACCTGATGTTATGAGAGGTATGGGAAAAGTGAAGTTTATCGAAGAGGGAGACGCATTTTATGTCGGTGAGGATGATTTGTATCTTGTAGGGAGCGCGGAGCATACGATCGGACCGATTCATATGAATGATGTTTTGAATGCCGAAGAATTGCCCAAAAGGTATGTTGGTTTTTCAACGTGTTTTCGGAGGGAAGCCGGTTCGTATGGAAAGGATACCAGAGGAATTTTGAGAGTACATCAGTTTGATAAATTGGAAATGTTTTCTTTTGCACATCCGGATAATTCAGAAGAAGAACATAAGTTTTTGCTCGCTCGGCAGGAAGAGTTGGTACAAAAACTTGGATTGCATTATAGAGTGATGCAAATTTGTACTGGTGATATGGGGTTTGGTGATTATAAACAATATGATGTGGAAACATGGTTGCCGGGGCAAGGAAAATATCGAGAGACACATTCGTGCTCCAATACAACAGATTTTCAATCACGTGGTATTAATGTGAAATACAAGAGCCGCATCGGTGATGATGGAAAGCCGCAAACGGAATATGCTCATTTATTGAATGCAACTGCGTTTGCCATTGGTCGTATTCTTATTGCTATTATTGAGAATTATCAAACCGAAAAAGGTACGATTATAGTGCCGGAAGTGTTACTCGCCTATGTTGGAAAGAAAGAAATTGTTCCGGCAGATACCCTCTAAAACGTGGGTAGAAATCGATAAAGGTGCTGTTCGGAACAATATTAAGACTTTTCGACGTATTATAGGAAATCGGGTGAAACTTCTTGCGGTAGTGAAATCCAATGCGTATGGGCATGGATTGCTTTTGTTTTCCCGACTGGCTGATGCATACGGGGTTGATGGTTTTTGTGTTGATAGCCTTGAAGAGGGAATCATATTACGTGAAGCGGGGATAAAAAAGTGTATTTTAGTACTTGGTTTTATACATCCTGCTGCATTTTCTTTTGCAGCAGGATACGATATTACGGTCACTATTTCTTCAGTGGCGTCTCTGCAAGTATATTGTGCGTTGAGTTCACCACGACCGAAATTTCATATGAAGGTTGATACGGGCATGCACAGGCAGGGCTTCTCGGAGAAAGAGGCTTTTGAGGTGGTTGATATATATCATAAAAAATCAACATTCAGGCAAGGGCTTAATGGTATATATACGCATTTTGCCGCTGCAACGGATATGACAGATCAAGCTTATACAGAAATGCAATTCTTTTCCTTGCAGAGAGTTATAGAAAAAGCAAAGACAGTGGGATTGAATAATTTAACAAATCATTGCGCCGCCACAGGGGGTGTTTTGTTGGATAAAAAATATCATTTAGATGCTGTTCGTATTGGGATTGGTATTTATGGATTGTGGCCATCTAAGAAGCTGCGGATGCAGCGGGGAGTGGATATCCCATTACATCCTGTCATGGCGTGGTATTCTATAGTGAGTGAAGTGAAGGAGCTGCAGAAGGGAGAGTATATAGGGTATGATCTAACAGAGCGTGCAGTAAAACGTACTCAAATCGTGATTATCCCGATAGGATATTGGCATGGATATCCGCGGACGCTTTCAAGCGTTGGCACGGTTATCATTGGGGGTAAAAAGGCGCGTATTATAGGTCGTGTTACTATGGATATCATAACGGTCGATAGTAAGAACAATTCGGTTGAAGTGGGCGATGTGGTGAAATTGTTTCCCTGTGCAGATGATGTTGCACGGACTGCAGGGACGATTAATTATGAATTTGTAACACGCATTAATCCCGAAATCGAAAGACGTATCCGATAAATGGCACGTATACATTCGCATATACAAAGGAAAAAGAAAATCAGGTATAGGATAAAACTATGCGTTTTGTTGTTTGGCGTAGTATTGTGTGTGTGCGGGGTATTGTATTTTTTTATACAATCTTCTTTTATTCATGTTGCGGCTTTTACCGTTGAAGGCAGCAAGCTGTTTGCTGAAGACGTTGTTCGAGAACAAGTCGGTGGTATATTGCGTAATAAAAACATTTTTGCACGGATATTGGGTGATGAGAATATTTTATCTTGGAGGAATAGTACTGTCACAGATATCCCTGCAATTTTTTCTCCTAATATCGCTGAGATTGATATAGAAAGAAACTTATTCCAACGGACTGTCCTTGTGGTATTACGTGAACGAGAAAAAAAGGCTGTGTGGTGTATTGCTAAAGATGGAGAAGAACAGTGTATGTGGGTGAGTGAGGAAGGATGGTTGTTGGGGTCTGCGCCGTTTTTTGAGGGGAGGGTAATCCCTATTGTACACGAACGTTCGTATCGTGATGTGGTAAAAGGTGAAGCGGTAATATCACCTCAAGAGATGAAAAATTTCCTTCATGCTTTTCAGCTTTTGGAAGAGGTTGGAGTAACGCCGATTTCTATAATAGTTGAGAATATGAGATTTAAAGAATTTGAGATAGAAACAGGCGAAGGACAAAAATTTTATTTTAGTTTTCTGTTTGACCCACTGTATACAGAGTCGGTAGTGAGATCTTTAGAGGACTCGGAAGAATGGAAAACGATTGACTATGTTGACTTACGAGTAGAGAACAAAGTGTATTATAAGTAGGAGGGGTATAATAAATATGAAAAAAATTGTTTGGACTAATCATGCGAAGGGAAAGATGCGTTATTATGGTTTGTCTGAAGGACGGGTAATGCGTGTATTGCGGGTTCCTGAGCGTATCGAGGTGGGTATTGCAGAACATACCGCAGCATTGATGCAACCGGTTGCGAATATAAAACATCCGTATGAGATATGGGTCATGATTCAAGATTTTCCGGAGCAACAAACAGTAATTTCCGCATGGCGATATCCTGGCAGGACAAAGCTTGGAGAACCGCTTCCTGCTGAGATAATCCGTGAAATCAAATCAATCGTGTTATGAGGAGTGTGCTTTCAAAAGAATTTTTTAACAAGCCGACTGTATTGGTTGCGGAGCAGCTACTTGGTATGTATCTGGTTGTGCGAAGTCAAGAACGAGAAATAGCTTACATAATAACGGAGACGGAAGCGTATGATGGACATGATGACAAAGCGAGTCATGCATCGAAAGGAAGAACATCTCGAACAGAAATTATGTTCGGTCCGGCCGGTGTTTGGTATGTGTATCTTATTTACGGTATGTATTGGATGTTGAATATCGTGACGGGTGAAATTGAATATCCCGCCGCTGTTTTGATCCGTGGCGTTGAGAATATAAATGGTCCGGGAAAGTTGACCAGAGAGTATAGTATTACGAAGCGATATAATGGTATGCATGTTGATAAAAAGACGGGATTATGGATAGAGGATAGAGGTGTTCGTATTGATTATCAAAATATACTTCGAACGGAAAGGGTAGGTGTGCAGTATGCAGGCCATTTATGGGCAAACAAGCCATATCGTTTCATTTTGAAGAGTCATACCGAGTGAGTAATAAAACGATGAGTAGTTGTTTTTCGTTGTTAGTTATAGAGTCTTTTTTCAATGCGCCGGTGTGGTACAATTAATGTGTGCAAAAACGTTGGTATCAGAAATTAGGCTCATTTCTTAAAAGGCAAGCCCCGCATCCGAGGGAAATGATGATAATGGTTCTTGTTATTATGTTTTTGTTGGGTAAGCTTATTATGCTTTATATTGATCGGACAATGGTAGTTGAGGAAGACCCGTATTATTTTGAAGTTGATGAATTTTTGTATAAAAAATAGGGTGGGGATAACAGTATTTTCCAGTCCGTAAAGTAGCCTGAAACAAATTCTCATATCATGAGCTGTTTGTAATATTTTGGAAGAGTTTATTTCGAGCCTCATATGTTTTTTTCGCAGCATCAATATGAGATTCTTGCATTACTCTTCTTT
>JAZDFH010000077.1:0-4333 GCA_043808035.1 bacterium
AGCTCATATGAACACAATTACTATACCCAAAAAAGAATTAAAAATGGTTGTGAAAGAAAGCGTTAGGGAGGTTTTTATCCAGGAATTGATGAAATTCCGTGCCTTATTATTGCCCTTGGTGTCTCAAAAAGAACAAAAAGATATTGAAAAGCATCATGGTAAACCCGCTTATCGGGTGGCCAAAAGCGTTGAAATTGAAATATGAACTGGCGCGTTGATTTTTCAAAGGACGCTTTAAAATTTTTGGACCAGAACAATTTAAAAGAAGATTTTATTATTGATAAAATAAAACTCGCTTTAAGAAAATTTAAGGGCGAAGATATAAATATAGATATTAAAAAACTTAAGGGAGAATGGGAGGGGTTTTACAGGATTCGTTTCGGTAAATTAAGGATTATTGTTGAATTCCAATTTGAAATTTGCAAAGCATATATTGACAAAATTGATCAACGCGGAAATATATATAAATAAATTATTACTTTGGGGACAATCCTCTTGCCAAATTCTGTCAGGGATACTCGCGATCGGTATACAAAGACACTTCGTATATAAACGAGTTAAACGAAATTTTGTTCAAAAATATTTTTTCATTTTATATTTGAGCCCTTTTGAAATTTTTTTGGAAAGAAAAAAGCTCACCCAAGTGAATGACTTAGATGAGCTATTGCGGAAGCGCAAATCCGCGTATTTACGCTTTAGTTTCTTCCTCGGACGGAGCAATTGCCAGAAATACTGAATTTGGCAACAACTTTTCAGCAACTTCTGGCGAACACTGTTCTTTGATTTGTTGCAAGAACATGGCGACCTCCTCGCGGTGCTTTTCGGGAATAACCATTCGCTTGAGCATTTCAATTTCGGCTGATAACATTCCCATCAATAGCACGGTTCGGGGTTCATCGTCAACCTCATCGCCTTTGCCAAGTATCTCAACCGCTTCCCTGATCATTTCTACGATAACCACATGCGCCGGCTTCTTGTCACTCATTGCAAATCCTCCTTGTTTAGGTTAATTTTTGTCAAAAACTGGTCAGATGTGGTATTTAAGCATATTATAATGATCCTGTCAAGCAAAAAAATTCTAAAGGGCTTTTATAAGGTATATATTTTTGAACAAAACATCGTTTAACACGCCGTATACGACATTTCTATCATTGAAATTCAATTAAATAACTAGTATTCTAAATGTAAAGACGAAACGTCGCATACACGCGAACGTTGTCCGACATACATTTTTATCTTTTTGTTCATTTCCCGCGCAGCTGTTTAGGAATTACAACATATGGAAAACAATCATTCGGATCAATTACGCAAGATACGTGAGGATTCTCAGAAAGAAATGGATCGTATTTTAGAGAACGCCCGAAGAGATGAAGAGAGGCGAAGCCAGAGGTTTAAAGATTTTGATAGTAAACTGCATTTCGCTAGGCAGATCAGTAGAGATGCAATCACGAAGATTGTATTACTTGCCGCGGGTATTGTGGGCTTTTCAGTGTCACTTTTTTCCATCCCTGTTATTGGAACAAACCTCAACCTACAGTATGTCCGGTTATCCTGGTACGCCTTGGTAGGAGTAATTGCTCTTGGCTATATTATTCTCTTACTGGAAGGTAGAATTGAGCACGCAGTTACTTGGAAAAACTTTCAATTGTCCCAATATCCAGAAGATCACAAGTACACATTCAAACAGAAGTTTTACGCAAGCATGCTTTTTTTAGTAACAATCGTCTATCCAAAAAATCTATTTTTTAATAGACCCTATAGTCGTGAACCAGAAAAAACCTTCAAAGAGACGACTAATAGCTTACTTGTCCACTATTTGGCTAGGTCACGTGGTTTCTTAGATATAATTGAAAACCTTACTATAATACTATTTATTGCGGCGCTCATATTACTAATACTAAGTTTTCCTTTCAGCCAATAAACGATCATGCAAATTAACGAGAAGTATCTAAATAAAGATGGTGATGAATTTGAAATTCATTCAAATGGAGAGCTTGTTGGTGTTGGACCGCTAAACGATCTGTACCGAATTCTATTTTCTGTTACAAAAGATGAAAACGAATTATTCCGAGCAGCAATTGATATAGATGACTTCTTTTTGAAAACAATTAATGTACCCGAAAACTATAAACCAATTGACGATAGGGGCATCTTACTCAGACTAGCGTTGCTGAAAATAAAATGTCACATTGAAAAAAAGGTATTTGAAAATCTTCATTTTGTATTTAGTAAAAACACAATTCCGTATGATCTAAGACTAGCTATAGCACAACTAAATAATGAGTTGTCCTGGGAACGTGTTTTACTAGTTCAAGATAATACTTCTCGTAAATATGTTGTATTTAATAATCATCGTCATTGGATTCCAAATACGATAACGAGAAATGCGTTAGGTTACAGAGAAGAACGTTTTATTCGATTAACTGATATTGAACTTTCTAAATATCCCGCTTCAGATAACATAGAGGACATAAAAGATGTACGCTTAATTAGAAATGAAAATGATCCCAGTCCGGTATTTGCCTTATTTAATATTCCGGCTTTAGAAAAAAGACACGTTCCAAATCCTCCAACTCTTGATGCAATTGGTAGGAAACAGGATGAAGTGGCCTATCTTTCACCGGAAGAATTTAGTGCGTTTCCCACCGGTAAAGATATACTATCAGTTAACCACTGGGATGTTCCTGTGCCGCGCGTAACGGATCAACAAGAGCTTGAATACGAGGTAGCCTTGTCTTATGCCAGTGAAGATTTTCCATACGTACAAAAAGTAGCGGACATTTTACGAGATAACAAGGTTAAATACTATTTGGATAAACATGAAGATATGTGGGGAAAGGACTTAAGTGTTACCTTGCAAGCGGTTTATGAAAAGAAGTCGGGATATGTGGTTCCGTTTATTTCCTCCTATTATGCTAATAAGGTGTGGCCAAACTTTGAATTTCAGAATGCTCTGTCAAAAGCCGTTCAGCTAAAGAGGGAATATATACTTCCAGTTAGATTTGATAAAACTGAATTACCTGGATTAAGAGCAAGTGTTGTTTATCTCGATGCCAATAAATATCCCCCTGAAGAAATTGCAAACAGAATTATTAGTAAGCTAAGAACATAAGGAGTTTTGTTTTGCTAATATTAATCAAACTGCGCGGGAAATTTCAAAGAAATAAGATAAAAATGTACGATCGGACAACAGCGTATATACGCCACTCCGCTACGCTCCACGGCGCATGATACGCAAACGTTAAGCGACATCGTGCTCATTACAAATAGGTAGAATGCCTCTGGAGAGCTGGAAGAAGGAGGGCGTATGTACGGAATGCGGCTCATTGAACGCATCGCATGGATACAAGGAGTAGACGTTCAACGAAAACTCCTGGACAGAAGTAGTCATCTAGTTTTCGTCTGCACTAACCACGGCGAGCACTTTGAACTTTGGCCTTACGACGGTCTCCACACCTCAGAGCTCATCGACTGCGCCCAGTGCAACGCAATGGGTCAGGCGGGTTTCATGAATCTTGGTGTGGTGTCCTCCGAAGAAGCGAGGGCAGAACCCGCTCTTTGGAACCGGATCGAAGAGCTCGCTGCTCAAGGTCATTAAGGCGTGAGATCCAGCTCCTCACGCCCTCTCCAGAGGCATTCTCCTAGAGCACGACATCGCCTAACACGGCGTATACGACATGGTTCTCTCGTTTAGGCGGTACGGCTCCGCCGATAGTCTACCGCCACGCTCATTCACCACATCGCATACGCCGAAACGTTGTGCGCCATAGTGAAAATCAATCATTAAATAATCAAAAACTTATGCCCCAGATAACTAAAACAATGCGTTTCTTCATAGGACCACTTATTACAACAGCGATTATCCTAATAATAAATGTTGCTACAGTGGGGATTTTGCATTTAGACGATAATTATGAAGCTGGAGGAATTATTTTGGGCATATTGCTGTTAATAGGAATATCCTCTTGGATCGTGAGCTCTATCGCCTTTGCATGGATACATAGCAAAAAAACATTTTGGGTCGCGGTAATAGTCTTGATTATTCTTTACTCTCTCGTTGAAATAGCATTGTTTTATACGCAAATAATAAACTACTAAAGCCTGAGATTCTTACAAGATATTTCAACTTTCACTACAGCGCACAACACGGCGTATACGCCACTCCATGTTATTCCGCAGCGCATACGCCGAAACGTTAAGTGAAATAATAATTATTTTTTTATGAACAATCCAGAAATCCCTCACTCTCAAGAAAACGATAGCTCGATTGATAAGGTTCTTAATTTCCTTAGAGAAGCAAGAGATGCCTATAGTGACGAAATTCCCGATGATA
>JAZDFH010000078.1:0-2445 GCA_043808035.1 bacterium
AGCTACCGAGCATTGCCCTTGGCAGGACAGCTCGTACACCAGAGGTCAGTTCATTTCGGTCCTCTCGTACTAGAAACAAATCTTCTCAAGAATCAACGAGTGCAGTAGATAGGAGACCAACCTGTCTCACGCATCTACGTCACGCATTACTGCGTGGATTGGACTGTGACTTCTTCCAAAAATTTTGGAAGTCTAACATTCAGTCTCTACGGGCACAATTTAACATACTGCTAAATTCTTTCCCTCGGCGTTGTCCTTCACTTTCGTGAATAGGATTTCTCCGATATAAGTTAGCTTCTCTTTATGCATTACTGCACAAAGCCGCCGTGATTGCTAAAACTTAGCAATGATTGATTTCGATTAAAACAGTTTTTATTTACCTCTGTGGATTCAGATTGTTCAAAAGTTTTTAAAAAACTTCTGAACGGTCTGACATACCTTCCATTATTACTAATGGTACTGACTATACCTTTTCCAAAATTTTCCTATTTGGAACTGACGTGTTAGCAAGCTTATTGCTCGCTCTGCCTATTTTTATAGACAAGTCGATACGGGGATTATCAATCTTATATGCCATTGCTTTTGGAATAAACGGGATAACAATTGAAAGAAAATGATTGTAATCTTTTTTACCAATTGAAATTTTCCATTGATTTCTATCTTTTACGATTGTCGGATTTATTTGATATTTCTTTTTTAGAAAATCAATAATTATTTTTTGATCTTTTAGAGAAAATGAATGTGTGCTCAAAGTTATGTTTCCATGATTATTTGAACCATCATCCATATACCAAATTGCCAACATTTTATCCGTAAAAATTGGAAATATGTCTATTGGGAATTTTTTTACTCCATTTTTGTAAAAAATTTCGTGAATAATTCCAAAGTTTTTCAAACTCTTTGTGTGAAAATACCAAGAAATTTCTTTTAAATTTCGTTTTTTGTTTATCCAAGTAATTTCCTTGGGTTTAGAAGAAACTATATTTTTTAAAATTTCATATTTCCACCAGACATACTCTTTTTGTTTTTCTCCATGATGCACTCGAAAACGAGCAGTATACAAACCTCGTATACTTTTTGATCGGCATTCAAGCCGAGCATCACCAAGCAACGACCCTATAATCACATCTAATTGATGTGATGGAAATGCAGATTGTAATCTTCCCACGATATTATCCATTGTGTATATTTTACCATACACAACCGGACTTCACCGTTATGAGTCAGTTTATTATTCTTTTTATTTTTCTCTCGATGAGAATTCGCTGGGCTCATGAATCCTTACCCAGCTCGCGTACCTTTTTAATTGGCGAACAGCCAAACGCTTGGCAGCTTCTCCACCGCCGCGCTAAGGTGAGCCGACATCGAGGTGCCGAACTCCGCCGTCGATATGAACTCTTGGGCGGAACTAGCCTGTTCATTTTAATGGCTAGTATATAGACTATATCATCACCCTGACAAATATTTATATTTGGAAGGGGTCGGCGTGTTAGCATTTATCTTTATTCGAATAGATAAACACTCTGACCACAAAAAGTGATCAAGTCGTTACGGGGTCAAAGAGTTTGTATTGTAATGATTCAATAATGAATGGACGAATGAAGGTTTGAAATTTTTTAGTCTCCATCGCTCCAAAAAATAAAGCGTAACCTTTATTTTTCTTATCATAGATAGTAGCAACAATATCAAAATTTTTCTCAATAGCTTTCTGTAATATTTCTGTCTCAGCGCGCGTCACGCGACCAAGGTAAATATAACTATTTCTGTCAATTTTGTTAAAGTAACCATCATCCATATACCACACAGCAAGCATAATCGGTTCTGTGAGAATTTTTCCAATATCATTTGGAATAATTTTCTTTCCGTTTGGATAAAAATATTTTCGCCATTTTCCAAAAGCAGGACATGCACTCGATTGCCACCGGCAATACTTGTACGTCTTCCCGCTCTTTGGATGAATTCTTTCAAGATAACTAGGTTTTCCTTGAAATAATCTGCCGAAAATATTTCCTTTCCATAAAACATAATCTTTTTGCTTTTGACTATGCTCCAGTCTTAATCTGGCATTTTTCTCTCCGGTTTTTTGTAAAAAACCATCACCGAGAATCGTGCCAATCAAGACACTTATTTGCTGTTTGGTTAATTTCATCATTCTTGTCATAAATCGAATTATATAAAAGTTTTACTAACTTTTATATAATGACTTCACTTGGATATTATGAGTAAGTGTACTTACTCACATACTCCTCGCTTGTCATTATAACATTTATTACAATATTCTCTCGACTTCCCACGGTATTGTGCACTATGTGCGTTTCCACCGTTATAAGCCGTTTTTTATATGCGAATTACTTCGCAAAGGGACAACAGGACTCTTCTAAATATTTCTATCGCAGAGTCTATCCCTAGAGTAGCTTTTATCCGTTAATCTTCCACCGCGTCTAA